>JAFYSB010000032.1 GCA_017546705.1 Paludibacteraceae bacterium | reverse complement strand
TGGCGATGTGTACGGTATGGGTACGGGAGGCGGCTCTTGGTCATCCACTCCTTACGATTCAGACGACGCGTGGTACCTCATCTTCGATTCGAGTGAAATCGACATGAACGGCAGCTATCGCTGCTACGAGCTATCCGTGCGTTTAGTCCAATAATTTAGAATATTGCGCTCGCCAGAACGCTCTGCAAAAGAATTCCCACAGAAAGCCCATAGATGTCCCACAGATGTCCTATGGTGATCACGAAACGCGCAGGGAGTTACACTCCCAATACAATAGAAGGGGAGATGTTTACACAATCTCGTAGAATGGATGGCTCTCTTCACCTAAACGCAATACTAAATGTTGATCACATAAGTCTGACAAAATTCGTTTAACTGAAGATGACGGAATATTAAGCCCTTTTGCTACTTCGCCAGAACGGCAATCAGGATGAGTTTCGATATATAATAATATCGCTTTCGCACGTGCAGAAAGTTTATTTCTGGAGCTTTGTGTTTCCATTTTTTTCATCAGCTGAACTTGAATATTAGATAGAGCACCTAAGAAAAATTCTACCCAAACTGATAAGTTCTCCTTTGGACGATTAGCCTGACAAGTACGTAAGGCACGATAATACTCGGCTTTCCGACTTTCTATCTCATGCTCAAAACTAACATATTGTATCCATTTATAACCATTTTTAAGTAACAATAAGGTTGATAAAAGACGGCTCATGCGACCATTACCATCTTGAAATGGATGGATACTTACAAATTCATATACGAAAGCAGCACAGCGAACCAAAGGATGTATATCATCATGTTGATTATACCAATCTACCAAATTACGCATTGCCTCTTCCGTTGGGAAGCCAGGTTCTGTTGTTTGAAATATAATCTGCTTTGTGCCATCTTGCAATGTTGCTTCTACAGAGTTACTAACTTGTTTATAATCTCCTTTGTGCCAAGCATCTTTTTCGCTATGTTTTAATAACATATTATGCAAGTTCTTGATGTCACTCTCAGTTATATGTATATCCTCATAAACCTCACCAATAAGATCCAATACCTCAAAATATCCAACCACCTCCTGCTGATCTCTCTCTTCCAATTTACTCATTTTAAGATTATTGAGCAAACTCTCCACTTCTTCGTTAGTCATTTTAGATCCCTCAATACGAGTAGATGCGCCAACGCTACGTACTGTTGCTATGGATTTAAGTTGTTTTAAACTTTGCCCTTCACGTTTCTCTATAGTTGTCCATTGGGCATCAAAACGATCCAACGAACTCATTCTTTGAATGAGTTGCCAAGTTACATCAAGCGAAAAATTATATACTTGCTCAACCATAAAAAATATATTTTGATACGATTTGATACGACTTGGTCTAAAAATGAGACGCATCAACTATATCTAAAGATTATACTAATTCTACTTTTTAGACTGCAAAATTACAAAAACTTTGGTACATCACCAAATTTTATGCTATTTATTTCGATAAATTATACCTTTTATTGTTAAAACTCCGATAAAATATATGTTTTTTAGTTTTTATAGTTGGTCAATATAAGAGATTCCTTGGTAGTAATATACTACGCAGTTTTTGATGAAGAACTGCAATTGAGTGTTAAGTTGCTCGGCTTGGGCTTGAAGGTATTTGTCAGAAGCGAGGCGCAAGTCAATGGGCGATAGATGTCCTTGCTGGAACTTCTTATTGCTCATGATATAGGCAGAGTGCTGCGCTTGTGTGCGCTTGGTTGCTTGGCGCAGGGCCGATAATGCACCCTGACGGTCTTGAGTAGCGCGGGTGATCTCCGATTGCACTTCGTGTTTGGTTTGCTCGTATTCAGCCGTAGCACGGCGATAGGCGTTTTTCTTGCGCACGATATTCGACTGGCGCGAGAGTCCGTCGTAGATAGGGATAGAGAGCGAGAGCTGCACATACTCGCCACTGTTGTTATTGAACTGCGATGCAAAAGAAGGTGCCATATAATCCTGTACGCTAGGATAGGTATAGTAGCCCGTTGACCAACCGCCACTGAGTGAGAGCGATGGTGCTAAGTGCCAACGAGCGGTCTTGAGCTCGGTGCGAGCGTTCTCCATGCGCCATTGAGCAAGGCGGAGAGAGGGATGGAGCGCTACATCGGCATTAGTATTGAGGAGTTCAGTGTTGCTAAGGAGTGCGGAGTAGTTGAAGGTGGTGTCAATGGCAAAAGGCTGATCAAGGGGATAGAGCATCAGGTCCTTGAGTGTCAAGAGCGCATCGTTGTACTGGTTGGTCATACTTACCAATTGGTATTCGCGGTCAGCAAGGTCGGCTTCAAGGTCAATGACATCTGCACGACTCTTTTGCCCCAATTGCTCTTGTTGTTGCGCCAAAGTCAGATTGGTTTGTGCAGAAACAACTTGCTGATTGAGGGAATGGAGCATCTGCTGGAAGTATAGGGCATTGCAATAAGCTTGCATAACCGCCAAACAAAGCTCATCTTTGAGTTGTTGCTCACGCGTGATGCCCATGAGGACAGCCGTTTTGGCTATCTTGATATTATTGACAGCAGAGAAACCGTTAAAAAGTGTGATGCTGCCACTGACCGAATAGCCGTTGGTAAACGATGTGGTGGAGACATAGGTGTTGGTTTCGGGATCAACACCTCGTCCGAAATTAAGCGCAGCGTAAGTGCCACCAGAAATACTAGGGGTAAAAGCTCGGAGAATAGCATCACGCCTGGAGATTTGTGCATCGCGGTTGTCGGCTGCTTGGATCTCCAACTTAGTGGAATGCGCGATGGCGAAGGTCATGCAGTCTTTTAGTGTAAAAGATGCAAGGGTGTCGGAGGTCTGTGCGAGGGATAGCTGCGCACAGAAAAATAACAGGAAGATGGTAGTATATTGCTTCATATTGTTTGATGTTTGCCACATACAACCCAATATGCGTGCCAAAAATGTTAAACAACTGATATTGTGCAGATTGCGATTTTTGGCGCATTGCGAAAGTGTAAAGAAACTTTACAGGAGATGTAAGAAAAGTTTACAAAGTGGGATTATTAAGATTTCCATCTCTTTTATCTCTCTTATACCTTGCCTAATTCCACCGAGAGATGACCGAGAGAACACCGAGAGAAGACCGTACCAACTCCTCGTGACAAAAAGTGCTGTTTGTTAATATCGCCTTCCTAAAAAGGTTGACTCTATTCCTGAAATAGTTGACTCCTTTCCTAAAACACTTGACCTTGTGCACCTCGTTCTTGCGAACGCTATCCATGCCTCTTTGTTAATTAGCCCCCAATCTCATTGGGGCACTATGCCTAAATATTCTTCTATCGTCCCGACTTGAAGTTGGGTATTCATTGTTTTCTTTGTCCATTACTCCGCGACAACGCTCTGCGCCTCTTTGTTTATTACTCCCGAATCCCATTCGGGCAAATCCTTAGCTTTTTTATCTGCTCTTTCAACTTTCCCCTAAAACATTTGCATTGCAAAAATATTACCACCTTTCACACAAAGTTGCTTTCCAAATAATAAAAAAAATACAACTTGGAAAGCAAAAACTTCCCCAATGGCTAACTAAGTGAGTTTTTAGATTAGGAAAAATATTAAAAGATTTGCATAATTACTAAAAATATTGTACCTTTGCAGCGCAAAGGTTGAAATAACTCTTCCTTTTGTTTAACGACAATCACTATGACAACTTTAACACAAGAACAAAAAGAGGCTCAAATGGCGAGCATGAAGTCGTTTGATGAGGAGATGCCTTCAGTTGGTATCTTTTGGTACGATGCTCAAGAACATGA
>JAFYSB010000008.1 GCA_017546705.1 Paludibacteraceae bacterium | reverse complement strand
TTTCATAGGCTATATAATTTAATTTGTTTCAAAGTTTAACGCTCAAATGGCTATTTCAAAGTTTCAATTCGTATAATATGCTTTCCATTTCTTGAGGTGGTCTTCTACTTCTACCATCTTTTCGCAGAGATAAGCGAACTGCTTGCAAAAGTACAAATTTATTTTGAATTGAGCAAGAAAAAATGCATTTTGGGGCGATTTTTAGTTTAGAGAACGAGTTGATTGTATAAAACTTTAAGAAACAAGACAATCTTTTTAGGAGAGTAGTCAACCTTTTTAGGATGGGAGTCAACTATTTTAGAAAGCAATCTTAAGAAAAGTGCGGAGTTCTTAGCCGCAAGGGCACGATAACGCTTCGCTCTTCTCTCGGTCTTCTCTCGGTCGTCGGTCGGTGAAATGAGGCAAGGTATAAGAGAGGGAAAAAGAATGGCAATCTTAATAAAAGTACTTTTTTCTATTTTGGAGTTCTTAGGTTCATCCTTGGTTCGTCTTTGGTTCTTATCTCGCCTAAAAGGCTCGAACGATTATTCCGTCCTTGGTCTTTAGCCCGAGGCAGATTGGGGAGGAACTAGGGAAGGGAATCTTAATAAAAAGCATTTTAGAAAAATAATGTAAATACAATGCTTGTATATGTCAGAAAAAAAGTGTACCTTTGCACCATAAACTCATAACTTATCACTCATAGTTCGTACTTTTTATCCCATGACCGCTCACGAAGCACTAAAGACATATTTTGGCTACGACGATTTTCGCCCCTTACAGGAGGAGATCGTCCAATCCGTCTTAGACGGTCGCGACACTCTGGCACTCATGCCTACGGGTGGCGGCAAGAGTCTGTGCTTTCAAGTTCCCACGATGGTGATGGGCGGATTATGCCTTGTCATCACACCCCTCATTGCCTTGATGAAAGACCAAGTGGAGAACCTGCGCAAGCGTGATATTCGCGCAGCAGCCATCTACACGGGCATGAGCTATGAGCAGCAGAAGACCGCATTGGACAACTGCATGTGGGGCCCATATCATTTCCTATACGTATCCCCCGAACGACTAGAGTCGCAGGAGTTTCGTGAGCGATTAGCTCGTCTGCCCATCTGCCTCATCGCCGTGGACGAAGCCCACTGCATCTCACAATGGGGATACGATTTTAGGCCAAGTTACCTAAAAATCGCTGAAATACGCGATTTGGTTGCACGCAAAGCGTGCGGTTTAGAGGACGCTTCGCTACTGAACGGCAGCACAGCTGCCTACAGTTTAAAGACTGGGTTAGTGCCAATATTGGCACTAACCGCTACCGCCACGCCCGAGGTGGTGGATGACATCCAAGAGCGGTTGTCCTTCCGCGAGAAGAATGTACTGCGCAAGAGTTTCCTGCGCGCAAACCTCAGCTATGTAGTACGTCAAACCAACAAAAAAGCCGATGAGATAGTACATATTTTGAGTAAGGTACCAGGTTCTGCCATTGTGTATGTCCGCAATCGCCAGCGCGCACAAGAATTGGCAGCCTATCTTCAAGAGAAGAACATCAGTGCTGACTTCTACCACGCAGGGCTCAATTCAAAAGAGCGCAGCATGAAGCAAGAAGCGTGGAAGAAATTTAGGAGTTCAGGAGTTCAGGAGTTCAGGGGTTCAGGGGTGACTTCTGAACAAGCGCAAAGCGCAGCTGAACCTCTCAATAGAGGCAAAGTCTCGCCTACCCCCACCCGTGTCATCGTGGCGACGAATGCCTTTGGCATGGGCATCGACAAGCCCGATGTGCGAGTGGTGATTCATCATGATCTGCCCGATACAATAGAGGCATACTTCCAAGAGGCAGGACGCGCAGGACGAGATGAGCAAAAGGCATTTGCGGTGCTCCTCTACGACCCATCACAGGATAAAGCCAAAGCCCGCAAGCGCGTAGCAGATAACTACCCCGATGAGGAGTTTTTGCACACGGTCTATCACAAGACTTGCAACTACCTCGGCGTAGGAGCAGATAGTGGATTAGGCGCAACATTCTTCCTAAATGTATATGACCTCTGTCAGAAAATGCATCTGCCCATACTGACTACCTACTCTGCCCTGCATCTGCTTAGTCAAATGGGCTATTTCTCGTTTGATGAAGATCAAGAGATACAACCTCGCGTAATGATTCGTGTGCAACGGCGCGAACTAGACAACTATAATCTGACCGAGGCGCAAATGACACTATTAGAGTCGCTCATGCGTGAATATACGGGCATTTTTACCGATTTGCAGTATGTGCGCAACATCGATGACCACACCCACAAACTGCTCGTTTCATTGGCAGAGAAACGCATAATCTCCTATGTATCGCGCACGGTGGCCAATGTGCTGCGATTGACGGTAAATCGCCAAGCGGAGATTCATGTACCTGAGCATTTCTATTCACAACGCAAAGAGCATTATGCCAACAAGCTCAAAGCAATGGTGGAATATGCAGATAACCAGCACTATTGCCGATCACAGCTATTGCTATCGTACTTCGGTGAGCACGATGCCACCACCTGCGGAACATGCGATGTGTGCCGCGAACAAAAGAAAAATAGTAAGTAACTTATGAGAATTAACCAACAAGCGCGAACTCAATGGTTCGCGCTTGTTTATTGTTAGACTATACCAAGCAATCATCTAATGCCTTGGTGATCGCATCACGATTCATGTTTTGACCGATAAAGACAAGTTTCTGCATACGGTCGCCATATCGTTCATCCCAATCGCGTTGCAGCATAGGATCTTGCGCCATCATCTGCATGAGTTCCTCTTCGGGCATGGTAGCATAGAAAGCACCTGCCTGCTTGAGGTCGAATTGCTTACCCGCTTGCTCAAAAAGATAGCACATATCGTACTCCTCCTCGAAATAGCACATGCCCTTGCAACGAATAATACCTTTATCCCAATGGCGAGCTACAAACTCATCAAATCGATTCAAACTCATTGGCTCACGACGATAATACACGAAGGTAGAAATACCATATTCATCACCATGATTATGGTGGTGATGATGGCAGCAACAATCAGGGTCATCGCACTCGTGATCATGGTCATGATGATGACAATGACAATGCTCACCATGCTCATGATGCTCATGATGCTTATGACCATGTTCTTCCTCCACATTGCCTTCCACCTTCTGTATCCAAGTAGCAGAAGTGGCAACTTGCTCGAAATCAAAGAGATTAGTATCTAGAATCTCAGCAAAAGGTACATCGCAATAATCGCAGTCAATTATGTTAGCCTTGGGCTGAATGGCGCGGATGATTGCACGAATATGCTCTCGCTCATCTTCGCTTACCATTGACACCTTATTTAATAATATTAAGTTGCAGAATTCAATTTGGTTGATCACGAGTTGTGAGAGGTCAGACTGGTCGGACGTGTCAGACAATTTCTCAACGAACTCATCGCGCAAGCGAAGCGCATCAACCACAGATACTACAGCATCAAGTTGGGGTACTGGTGCAGAAGAAGCAGGAACCATTGATGCGTAAGACGCAATCGTCTGCGCAATAGGTGCTGGTTCGCATATTCCCGAAGCTTCGATAACGATGTAATCGAAGGCATTTGCTGCACAGAGGTCACGGAGTTGTTGGATAAGGTCCATCTTCAGCGAACAGCAAATACAACCATTTTGCAAGGCAATGAGGTTATCGTCTTGTTGCGCTACTACTCCACCCTTCTGAATGAGCGTAGCATCGATATTTACTTCACCTATATCATTGACTATTACAGCAAATCGTATCCCCTTCCTATTAGAGAGGATACGATTAAGAAGAGTAGTTTTGCCGCTACCGAGATAACCCGTTAGCAGCAAAACTGGTATATTATCGCATGGAAGCATATTGCACGTAAATATCGTAGTAATGGTTAAACAATTCTTTTTGTTGGTAACGCTCAAAGTTCTGGAGCACATACCCCATCACTGCCATATAGTGTCCAGTAGTGGATTGTGAGGAAGCGCGATGCTCCTTATCTAACGACGCTCCCCATGCCAAGTATTCGGCACAATTATCTGCTACCTTTGTCATAATAGCATTACCCTTCTCCATCTCGCCCAACTGATAGTAGTAAGAAGCCATAGTCGCAGAAGTATAGTCGTATGGGATATTATAACCAGGCAACATCTTCTCAGCAAAATCCAATGTCTCAAGGCACTTATCGTGCTTACCCTCGTTATAAAGCGCCTCAACAAGCTCCATAAACATCATACGATGGGTGCGACACATACGCATCGTATTCTCATCAATATAGATGCCTGGAATATTCATATTACCGTATTTGAACTTGTGCAGCATATTATCATACATCACCTCTGTATTCACGCGAGGACGTCCATCTTTGCTACGCTCTGGCGTAATACGATATGCCAAACCAGTGAGTTCCAAATATGGATCAAGACCCAAGTGATAGTCGCTACCTATAGTCACAGCGAAATAGATTGGACGTTGCCATTCGTTAGTTGAAAGCATCTCCATCACCATCATTTCGGAGCGAGTAAAGCGTTTGGCTTTCTTAAAATTAATCTTCTGACTATCAGGAGATAACACATACAACTGATCACTTGGAATATATCCTTCGCCATCGCGTTTTGTACGTGGGTCATTCGAGTGCAAGAATTGGAATGCTTTCTTTACCTCCAATGGGGCATTAAGGCGGTTCTCAACCCATACTACTTCGTTCTTGCCTGGCATAAAGTCTTTATACTCCCATGATATTGGTAAGCCTGGCGAGTTGTAGTATGGTCGCTTCATCTGACTAATATACCAATCAGTTTGCAGGTACGACAAGTTACAAGCACGCACATCATCGCGCTCTTGCTCTACCTCCAGGTTGTACCACAGTGGGAAGGTATCATTATCACCATTGCAGAATATAATCGCTTCTTTATCACATGATTTCAAATAGTTCGCACCGAAGTCACGTGCGGCATAGCGGTTTGAACGATCGTGGTCATCCCAGTTTTGCGAAGCCATTTGTGCAGGAACAAGTAGCGTAACGAGCACAACAGCCGCAGCCATCGCAACACGTACCTTATCGTTCTTCACCACGCGGTTGAGCATATCTACAAGCGACATCACACCCAGTCCAATCCAAATGCAGAATGCATAGAATGATCCCGCGTACGCGTAGTCGCGCTCACGTGGTTGATAAGGTGTTTGGTTAAGATATACCACAATAGCCAAACCTGTAAGGAAGAAAAGCAGGAATACAATCGCGAAAGAGCGATAGCCTTCCTTGTTCTTACCTTCGTTCTGGCGCTTACCTAATTGCCAGCACAAACCAATCAAACCAAGAATAAGAGGGAGGAAATAATACACATTATGTCCCTTATTCTCACGGAGCTCCGATGGCAATTTGCTTTGGTCACCATACAAAGCATTATCAATAAACGGAATACCAGAAATCCATTGTCCTTTAGTAATTTCTCCATGCGACTGGAGGTCGTTTTGACGACCAGCGAAGTTCCACATGAAGTAACGCCAATACATAAAGTTTACCTGATAACTAAAGAAGAAGCGGAGGTTCTCACCAAAAGTTGGGCAATAATCCGTTTTTGTTTGTCCGCAGTAGTCATAGCGCACTTTCTTGCCTTTAACATTCGCCCAAGACTTGTAAGCATCCACATGGTGCTGTTGTCCAGAGTGCATACGTGGGAAGAGCATCTTAAACTCGTCCATGTATTCGTAGCTCGACTTGTACCCAGTTACCACATAGCGGTCTTTTTGCCCAGCTGGTGCAGGAGCATACTGCGCATGACCTTGCTTCTCGACAGGTACACACATATTGCCCTTCACATCAAGTTTCACAGGAGCATTGTACGTCTGTCCGTAGAACAATGGTGTGTCACCATACTGCTCACGGTTGAGGTAGTATTTCAGCGAGAAGACATTATCAGGAGAGTTTTGATCCATTGGCGTATCTGCCGACGAACGAATCACAATCGCTGCATAGCTAGCATAGCCAATCACCACCACAGTCACCATCATAGCAATGGTATTCAACCAACGTGCGGGAATAACATCTTTCTTCAAGAACAGTACAACCAACATTGTGATAATCAGCACAATTCCTATCACAGCACTCTCTTTGATGAATGGCACACCAGCAAACGCCATCGCCAATACAAAGGAGATGATAGTGCGAGTGTTGATAGTTTCTTCGGTTTCAATAACCTTGTAACTTTCCCATATTGCCCATACCAATGCACCTACCATCAGCACCAGATAGACTGCCAATCCCGTATTGAACGGACAACCTAACACATTCGTAAACAACAACTCAAACCATCCTGCGATAGTTGGCACACCTGGGATAATACCATATAAGATTATTGCGAGAATAGCCACTGATACACCGAAAGCTGCGCATACTCCCTTCCATGAGAAATCGTGACGACGGAAGTAATAGACCAACACGATAGCAGGAATAGTCAGCAAGTTCAACAAGTGCGTACCAATACTCAAACCCATAAGATAGGCTATGAGAATCAGCCACTTATCCGATCCTTCTTCGTCCGCGTGTTCGTCCCATTTCAAGATAAGCCAGAACACCACTGCTGTAAACAAGGACGACAATGCATATACCTCACCTTCCACTGCTGAGAACCAAAACGTGTCAGAGAATGTGTATGCCAATGCACCTACAACACCCGCACCCAGCAGAGCAATGCCTTTGGCGAGGTTGGTTGGTTGTACCAACTTGCGTCCAAGAGCGGTGATCGTCCAAAAAAGGAATAGGATAGTAAATGCAGAAGCCAATGCCGAAAGGGCATTCACGCACATCGCCACATGAGCCGTATCACTCGCAAACAGCGAGAAGAAATGACCTAAGAGCATAAAGAATGGTGCTCCGGGTGGGTGACCTACGTCCAATTTATGGGCACTTACAATAAACTCGCCACAGTCCCAAAATGAGGCTGTTGGCTCCATCGTCAAAAGATAGGTTGCAGCGGCAATCGCAAACACAAGCCAACCGCAAACCGCATTCCACAGTTTGAATTTTTTCATTTTATTCTATTTATTCAGCGTGCCATAAGGCACATATTTCAGCAATTTGGGTGCAAAGGTACAAAAAAAATAGAAAATAACCAAAAAATAATATTGTTTTTTATGCCGATGTTGTGTAATTCGAAAATTTTATGTAATTTTGTACCGAAATTGTAAATCAAATATTTTTCAATGGCAAACATTATCATTCTTTGTGCGCCCAGCGGTTCGGGCAAATCGACTATGGTCAGACACTTGTTGGAAACTTATCCTGGCAAGTATGAGTTGTCTATCTCTGCCACTACGCGAGCTCCACGCGGGCAAGAGCAACATGGCAAAGAGTATTATTTCATCTCGTTACAGGAGTTTGAGCAACATATCCGCAACAATGATTTTGTCGAGTACGAGCAAGTGTATGAGGGGCTCTATTATGGCACTCTGAAGGCAGAGATTGATCGTATTCAGTCTGCGGGACGCACCATTGTATTTGATATTGATGTAAAAGGTGGCATCAACCTCAAACGTATCTTTGGTGATGCTGCACTGTCCATCTTCATCGCGCCACCATCGGTAGAGGAGTTATCACGCCGCCTACACGGACGCGGAGATACCAGCGAAGAAATGATTCAAAAACGCCTTGCAAAAGCCGAAATAGAGATGGCAGATGCACCACATTTCGACCACATTATCATCAACGATAATCTGGCTACTGCTAAAAAAGCACTTGATGAGTTAATCAAACAGTAGAGTTGATTTATGCGAATTGGCATCTACGGCGGATCATTCAATCCGATACACTTTGGACATATCGGATTGGTAAAATGGGTGGTCGAGCACACCGATTTGGACGAAGTATGGATGATGGTATCGCCCAACAACCCATTGAAGGACAAGAGCATACTAGCCGATGAACAAGAGCGATTGCACAAGGCAAAAGAGGCGATTAAGCAATTAGGAAACGAGGCGATAGCAAAGAGAATTGTGGTATCAGATTTTGAATTTCACCTACCGCGCCCAACTTACACCGCCAACACGTTGCGAGCATTGCAAACTGCATATCCTGACCACCATTTCACCCTCATCATCGGAGAAGACAACTTACACATCTTCGATAAATGGCGTGAATACCAATATATTCTAGATAATTATCGCATTTTCGTTTATCCCCGACGAGGAACAGCTAGTAGTAAACAACTAACAAATATCAATCATCCGAATATAATATTCATGAAGGATGCACCGTATTTTGATATTTCTTCTACAGAATTGCGAAAACTAAGCACTATGGCATGATTTTTGTACTAATTGAGGTGAGAATCAAATATTAACAATTAAAATAGTAAAACAATGAAAAAGTATATTTGTGATGTATGTGGTTGGGAGTATGACCCAGCATTAGGTGTAGAAGAGGCAGGTATTGCTCCAGGAACAGCATGGGAAGATGTGCCAGCAGATTTTGTTTGCCCACTCTGTGGTGTTGGCAAAGACGAGTTCTCTGAGGGCGAATAAGACGCTCCTACCTCCTTTCAGGGGACGCATTAACAGTGAAGATAAGATTTGTAACATTAGGATGTAAATTAAACTTTGCCGAGAGTAGCGCTCTCGGCAAAGAGCTTTTGTTGCGCGGTCATCAGCGTGCCACACTCAACGAAGTGCCAGATGTCTGCGTGGTGAACACGTGTAGCGTCACCGATGCTGCTGATCATAAAGACCGTCAAGCAATCAATCAACTCCATCGCAAATATCCTAATGCAACCATCGTCGTGACCGGCTGCTATGCACAACTGCAACCCGAGCAAATCAGCCAAATCGATGGCGTGGACTATGTGTTGGGGCAAAACGAGAAATACGACATTCCACAACTCATCGAAGAGATCGAAAAACACGCCTGCCTAACTGCTCCTCAAGAGACACATACCAAGAACAAAATCCGCGTAGCAGCAATCCGCGAAGTGGATGATTTTCACGGAGTACATTCCGCAGATGATCGAACACGCTGTTTTATCAAGGTACAGGATGGTTGCAACTATTTCTGCACCTATTGTACCATCCCATATGCGCGCGGTAAATCGCGTAATCCGAAAATCGAAGAGGTAGTTATAGATGCACAAACAGCACTCAACCAAGGCGCTAAAGAGCTGATTATCACAGGAGTGAACATCGGCGACTTCGGACGAAGCACAGGAGAGCAATTCATCGATTTGCTCAGAGCATTCGACCAACTCGATGGTGATTACCGCGTTCGTATCTCATCGTGCGAACCAAACCTTCTGACCGATGAAATTATTGACTTCGTTGCCAACTCCAAGCACTTTGCTCCGCATTTCCATATTCCTCTGCAATCTGGTAGTAATGAGGTACTTGCTATTATGAAACGCCGCTATACCCGCGAACTATTTGCCGAGCGCGTACAGCATATACGCAAGGTGATGCCCCATGCCTTTATTGGCGTCGATTGCATGGTCGGCGTGCGCGGCGAGACAGAGGCTTGCTGGGAAGATTATCTTACATTCATCCAGGGATTGGACGTCAGCCAATTGCATGTATTCACCTACTCCGAACGTGCCAACACACGCATGCTAGAGCTGGACCTCTACGTAGTGCCCAAAGCCGAACGCCAACGCAGAAGCAAAATCTTGCATGCTGTATCGGAAGAAAAAACATCAACCTTCTACGCGCAGCATGCTGGCAGAACTGCAGTCGTACTGTGGGAGTCAAAGAAAGAAGGCGACCAAATGTCGGGCTTTACCGACAATTATATCAAGGTCTATGGACCATACAAGAAGGAAAAAATCAACACTTTTGAAGAAATTGTGTTGTAAAAATTTGCACGATTCATTTATTTTCACTACCTTTGCACCGTCTTTGTGAGACCAACAAAGACTTTTCCCAAACTCTAGAATTTTTATTACACATTTTTTATGCAATACGATATGCAGAAACTCGGGCGTATGACGCTCGAACAGTTGACTGAAATTGCAGAAACATTCGGCATCAAAGTGCGCCGAAGTGTTTCGTTGCAATCTATTATTTATGACATCTTAGATGCTCAGGCGGACAAACGCGGGGCGGAAGTACAAGCGCGTGAGGAAGCACGCCAAGCTAAAGGAGAAGAGAAAAAACGCAACAAACGCGCACGCATCCAAGCTGCGCCTACCAAAGTTAACACGGACAATCTCAAGAGCAACCGTGTGTTGGCTACTGTAGGTAATGAGCAAGACACCCTAGAACAAATCAAAGAGGAGCAAGCCAAACAACCTGTTATCAAACCGGTCATATCGGCACAAGCCACTATTTTTGATACGCCTGCCGCAGAAGTGCCTACCCCAACTCAAGAGCAAGCACCTGCCCCAACGGAGAAGACCAATGCTAAAAAGAAAAAAGGCAACAAACAACAAGCTCCTGTAGTTGCGACAGAAACACCTGCTACGGAGGAAGTGGCTGCCGATGCACCTGCCGCTAAACCGAAGAAGAAAAAAGGGCGTCCAAAAAAAGCAGAAAATGCAGAGGCAAATGCCGCACAACCAGTTGCTGCTGAGCCAGCACCTGTAGCAGAAAACACCGCTCCAGACAAAGCTCCTACCAACAACAATAACGCACCTAAGCAAGAGACTCAAGAGGAGAAACAAGCACGCATCAATGCGCGTATAGCGCAGATTACCAAGCAGATTGCCAAACGCGAAGAGCAATTAGCTAATGGTGAAGACCTCACTCCTATTCAGCCAACCAACGCCATCAAACCCGAAGACGAACTATTGGAGAAAGGCGTCGAGGCGTTTGGAAATACGATCATAGCTACTGGCACATTGGAATGTGCACCCGACGGCTACGGATTCTTGCGCAGTGCTGACTACAACTACATCTCCTCGCCTGACGATATCTACGTATCCCAACAGCAGATTCGTCAATACAGTCTCAAGACTGGCGACACGGTGGAATGTACCATCCGTCCTCCTAAAGAGACGGACAAGTATTTCCCTATGAAAGAGGTGATTCGCGTCAACGGCATTGCTCCTGCCCAAGCCAAAGAGCGTATTGCGTTCGAGAACCTGACACCGCTCTTCCCCGATGAGAAATTCAAACTCTGCAAGGGCGATAAGAGCGATGCACTATCGGTCCGCATCATCGACCTCTTCGCGCCTATTGGCAAGGGACAACGCGGACTGATTGTCGCACAACCTAAAACAGGTAAGACCGTGCTGCTCAAGGAGATAGCCAATGCCATTGCTGCTAACCACCCTGAGGTATATATGATCGTTTTGCTCATCGATGAGCGTCCCGAGGAGGTTACCGACATGGCTCGCTCTGTGAAGGCAGAGGTGATCGCATCCACCTTTGACGAGCCAGCTGAGAACCACGTGAAAGTGGCTAATATCGTACACGAGAAGGCCAAACGATTGGTGGAATGCGGCCATGATGTAGTTATCTTATTAGATAGTATCACGCGTCTCGCGCGCGCTTACAATACGGTCGCTCCTGCCAGCGGCAAGGTACTCTCTGGTGGTGTTGAGGCGCAAGCCCTGCACAAACCAAAGCGCTTCTTCGGTGCGGCACGCAACATCGAGAATGGCGGTAGTCTGACCATCATCGCTACGGCACTGACCGAAACTGGTAGCAAAATGGACGACGTCATCTTTGAGGAGTTCAAGGGTACGGGCAATATGGAGTTGCAATTGGATCGCAAACTCAGCAACAAACGCATCTTCCCTGCCGTGGATATCCCTGCTTCCTCTACTCGCCGCGACGACTTGCTCTTGCCTGCCGATGTGCTCAACCGCATGTGGGTAATTCGCAAGCAACTCACCGACATGAACAGCGTGGAAGCCATGGAGAAACTCAAGACATACATGGAGCGCACTGCCGACAACGACGAGTTTCTGCTAGCAGTCAATGGCGCAAGATAAGTACAAGTTCTACAACTGATCAATTGGTGATTATCAGCAATATCAGTGGGATGAACAGAAATTATTAAAGTATGCGTATCGCGATTATCAATGGTCCTAATCTCAACCTGCTGGGCAGGCGAGAGCCGAGTATCTACGGCACCAAATCCATGGAGCAAGTGCTCTTGGATATTCAGCGTGCCTACCCCGATCTGCACTTCGAGTATCGCCAGTCCAATCACGAGGGCGACTTGATTGATTTCGTGCAAGAAATCGGCTACCATCCCGCGTTTCAAGGCATCGTGCTCAACGCTGGCGGATATACGCATACGAGCGTGGCATTGCGCGACGCGGTGGCATGCTGCTGCCTGCCTGTGGTGGAAGTACATATCTCAGACATCACCCAGCGCGAAGCATTCAGGCGCGTGAGCCTACTCACCGACGTATGTGCACACACCATCATCGGACACGGCACCGACGGATACCAAGAGGCTGTACAATGGATTATCAATCAACACCAATGAAACATCACTCGCTCATATATTGCCTATTAACCATTGTTCTGGCATGGGGTAGCATCGCTACCAATGCCCAAAACAACCCCTACGTGGACGACAAGCTCCTTCACTTCGGTTTCTTCCTCGAGCTGGACGTGCTGTCCTATCTCGTAGAGGAAAACGATAGCTTGACGCAGCTACAATTGCCTCAGGCCAACGGCAATGTCTATCACCTACGATCTTCTGCCGTAGGAGCGGGCTTTGCTGCAGGATTCATCGCCGATTTGCGCTTGAGTCGCCATTTGAACCTGCGCTTCACACCCGCACTGCATTTCGGCGAGCGCACATTGCAATACAAGAGCTACACCACCCATGTAGAAGGTAGTACCGAGGCATTGCGCGACAAGATTGGCGTACTCACCATACCGATCTCTATCCCACTCTACCTCAAGTGGTCCGCGGAGCGCGAAGCCAACTATCGACCCTATGTGATCGTCGGTGGCGGCGTGCAAGTGGAGTGCTTCCGCAAGAAAGATGCCGTCATCTTGCACCAACCATTCGATGCCTTTGTCTCCGCTGGATTCGGTTGCGACTTCTACTTCCGCTGGTTCAAGTTCTGCCCTGAAATCAAATACAAGATTGGCTTCTTAGACGCACATGTGCCTACATCCCGCACCGAGGATGAAGGCTGGCAACTCACGGCACAAGACTATTTCTACACCAATGCCATCCGTCGATTGACACACCAAGAATTATCCATCGCCTTCAACTTCGAATAATGAAAAAGTGGTTTATCATATTGCTCGCTGTTGTCGGATTCATGTCCTGTAAGCAGGATATCTTATCCACCGACCCTACCCTCATGCTCCGATTCTCGCACGACACCGTGCTGTTCGACACCGTCTTCACCTCCATGGGGTCGTCCACCAAGCGAGTAATGGTGTACAACCCTACTGCCAATGCACTCCTAATCGACCAAGTCTTGCTGCAAACGGGCAAGTATTTCCACATCAACTTAGATGGCGAGAACAACATAGACCACTTGCGCGACATCACCCTGCGCGGAGGTGACAGTCTCTTTCTCTTCGTGCGCGCATCCATCGACCCACTCGCAGAGAATAGTCCAGTGTTCATCGAGGACAATATCACTTTCCGTGTCAATGGCAACATCCAGCATGTCAACCTACAAGCCTACGGACAAAACGTCAATAAGATACAGGGCGAAAACGGGTTGAAGATCTACCAAAGCCTCTCACTCAGCGACACCCTCCCTTACCTACTCTACGACACCATCGCCGTGGCTGGTAACCTCACTATCAACGCTGGCGCCACCATCTACATGCACGCTGGAGCAATGATTTATGTCTATGGCAGCCTCAATGCCAAGGGCACGGCCGACCGTCCCATCATTTTCCGAGGCGACCGCACCGACATGCTCTTCGACTCCGTACCCTATCGCATGGCATCTGGGCAATGGAATGGTATCTACCTCATCCACACCAAAGGGCAACTGCCACCCACCCACAATCTCCATTATGTAGATATCCTCTCTGGCAGTATCGGACTGTATGCCTATTCCGAAGCTACGGGCTTGCTCCTGCCAAAACTCAATCTCCATAATAGCCGCATACACAACCATTCCATCTACGGGCTCGTGGTGCAAAACATGGATGCCAAGGTCGTCAATTGCGAGATCAGCAACTGCGCTTCCTATTGCGTTTACCTCGCTGGAGGCAAGCACGATTTCATCCACAACACCATCGCTGCCTACTATGGCTATCCTTACACCAATCTCAACATCCACCAAAATATCCTCCCAGAGGACGTGGCTGCCGTCTATGTCAACAACTTGAGCAAGAATACCGCCAAGACCATCAGTTCCTTCACCAATTGCATCATCACTGGTGGCAGAGCCAACAACCTGCTCATTGCCACGCCATTGCCTGAGTATTACGAAGGTACCATTTCCCACAACTACCTCCGCGCGGATTCGCTCCACGAGGCATATGCCAACAACAATGTATATGCTTCTGATTCCGACTCATGCGTCTTCCGCAACACCTATTACCTCTACAAGGAATACCACTACTACGATTTCCAACTCGACACCCTCTCGCCTGCCCGCGGCATCGCGGATAGCATCGTGGCGCTCTCCTATCCTACCGACCGCCTCGGCATCCGCCGCAAATCCCATCCCGATGCAGGCTGCTACGAGTTTGTGGAGTAATCGGCTTTCTGGCTTTAGAGATATGCACCAATATAGATAACGTGCATTCCCCCTATACCTCTATATCATACTTCTCACACAAATACTTCACCACTTTTGGTGGCAGTATCTTCGTTTTCGCAGTCACGTGATGTGCTCTCAGATAGGCTTCATCGCGCTTCAGCCATCGCCTAAAAGTCTCTCCACTCACACCTGCCGCCCGTGCCAGTTCTATTTTGCTATATGCTTTCATCCTCCTTGTATTTAATAATTTTTGCTCCATTCGTCTCATTCACCGTTATGACTATCTAACAGCGAAGCGGTCTTTTATCCCGCTGTCTTTCTCGTTACCACGTCGATACCACTTCGTTACCACTCAATTACCATCCAGTACTTTCCCCCTACCTTTCCCATATTTTTCCGCAAACCGTCTTCTCGCTTCCAGTTG
Source organism: Paludibacteraceae bacterium (assembly GCA_017546705.1). Classification (GTDB taxonomy): domain Bacteria; phylum Bacteroidota; class Bacteroidia; order Bacteroidales; family Paludibacteraceae; genus Colicola. The sequence continues at coordinate 54,571 of JAFYSB010000008.1, read as the reverse complement.
TGCTGGTGTAGGAGGCTTATATCGTCTCGGACATCGTTGAATCACCTGTTTCCCGTACAATACTCGGGCATAATAATCTTCACCGATTTTGCCCTTTAGTTGTTCAAATGGAACATACAATCTCGCTCTCATAATTCAAAATTCTTAATTCTTAATTCATAATTCATAATTTTTAATTCATAATTCTCCCCCCCTTGATCGGAGCCGTTTGACTACCCTCTTAGTATGTATACATTCCCCTGTATAGGGGGAATGATACTAAGGGGGACTCATGGCTCCTGTTCAAAACAGGCTTGGTATCTCCTCTACTTGCCCCTTCTGGCTTGTGCTACGCAGGTCATAATATGTTTCATTGTCGTTGATCTTGCGTTTGTCAATCAGCTCCATCTGATAAGCCTGCCGCAGCAACTCCCTGTAGGCGGTTTCGCAATTCACTTCTGGAAAACAACGCATCGCTTTTTGCTTAAAATCGTATGCTCGCATGCTGGTCAAACTACCAAATACCTTCGGTACAATAGTGGCAGCATTTATTTGTCGCGCATACTCATTCCCCACAGTTCTCTCCCCTTGAAGGGGAGCTGGAGGGGTCTTCTCCAATATGGGCAATCCCTCATGACTCACCGTAAACTCCAACTTCGCACCAATATCATACTTCCGCGTAGCGGTCTGCTTCAACGTAAACAACCGCGTGTCCAGGTCTTTCTGACACTCATACGTCTCGTAGCTCTTGTTCTGCAACTCCGTACCCAATGCGCCGCGCAACGTCTTGTCTTCCAGCGCTTTGTTCTGGTGCAGCACGCATACAATACACGCTCCTGACCATGAAGCAAGCGATAGCAACTTATCCAGCACCGTCTGTGCTTCGGAGTAGTTATTGATATCACCTACCACATCGCGAATACCATCAAAGATCACCAGGTCGGGCTTATGTTGCACAATGCACATCTCCGCCCAATGCAAGCGGTCTTGCCAGTTGTCCCGACGCAGGTTATACACATAGTATTGCTCATCGGGTATCGCCTGCCCAATCAGCGAACCGATACGATGACACAGGATCTCGTGCGTCGAGTCTTCGCTCTGCTCGGTATCGATCCACACCACGCGCAGCATCTCATCGTGCAGACGTGAGAGCCCCATGATCTGCTTCCGCACACCCAGAGCCATCAGTATTGAGCAGACGAATGTCTTGCCCGACTTGGCTTTACCCGTGAGGGCTACAAGTTCCCCACGAGCAAAGCAGGGGCGGTCGCCCCAACGGAAAAGAAAATCGTGTTGGGGCACCGTCGTATCGGGAGTAATCCTACGGGCTAAGATCTCTTCATATTCAGACTTCATAATTCAAAATTCTTAATTCATAATTAGTACAACTCTTGTATCATTCTTTTCAGCCGTATATACGCATCGTAATGCGGCACATGCAGGTCGATACGTATCACCTGATCATCGCCACACTTCACGTTCACATGCGGTTCACTCATCAGTTCTGCGGCTGAAATCTCAAAGTACGCTGCCCACTTCTCCACATGTTCCATCGTGACACTTCTTTTCCCGCTAATCACGCGACTCAGATGTCCTGGATCCATTCCCAGTTCCAATGCCATTTGTTGTTTGTTGATGTCATGTTTGTTAATCAATTGCAGCACATTCTTGCGTACCACATTTTCCAAGTTTTTTGTCATAAAGCGTTTGTTGTTAAAACCCAAATCCAATAACCGATTTGGGTTAAGTTTTTTATTAGCTTCGCACCAGCAGTTTAACCCTTTCAAACTCGCTCTGCGAATGCGCTGCAAAAGTACGCTTTTCTTTTCACATGCCTCTTGCCCCATTGGCACGTTATCCCCTCCCCCCAGCCTATCAGGCAAAATCCCGCAATCCTCTTAAGCCCCTGCTCTTCCCCTCGCTGAACATTCTTCCATGCCCCCGACTTCTGGTCGGGTATTCCTCATCCATTACCCTTATAATCATCTACTTTTCCTATCCAAAATTTGCTCATCTGCCAAATTTTCACTACCTTTGCACCATTATTTCAATATTCCCCCTTTATGACGCCCTCCCACTCCGATAACAACTGGCAATGGCAAGAGCCTGGCACAACATGGAAAGGTGTCGGCTTGTATCATATTACCCTCACCATTCCCTCTCGCGAACCGCTCTTAGGCACGCTTCTTATCCCAGGCAATGATCCCAAAGAAGCTACTGTAGAATATACTGCCTTAGGTCGAATGTTGGTAAATGCGTTATGGGATATCCCCAATCGAATCCCTGAAATACAAGTATTGCATTATTGTTTAATGCCCGATCATATCCATGCCGTCTGGTATGTGCGTGAGAAGATGCCTCGCGGCATTAAAAGTGTAGTGCAGGGCTTTTGGCAAGGTGTTAAGAAAATAGGACGTGCCTATTCCTTCCTTATATCTCATTCGCCCATTGATAATTCTTCTATTGCCCGCGGGGTCCCCGACCAATCTCGTGGATTGGTGGGGTGTTTGACGACTTGTAGTCGGGAAAACTACCACGAACTTTTGTCCCTTTTGCAAGCCACCACAGACACGCTTTCATCTCGCATTGGTCAAGAAAAATATAGGGCTTTATTTCCTATTTTTACAGAGATGCCGCATATCCGTCCTATGGGACAACGCAGACAATTACCTGCCACTATTCAGTATATTATCAATAATCCCCAACGCCTTGCTACTAAGCGCATTATGCCAGGTTTCTTCCGTGTGCAAGAGGGCATTGAGATTGCAGGGCGCTCATATAGTGGTGTAGGTAATATCCGCTTGTTACATAATAAATGTTTCGCTCCCGTCCATGTGCGCAGCATGTGGGTTAAAGATGCAGAACAACACGGCGACACCCAGCCACTTCGCGACTATATGAATGCTTGTATTCTTGCTGCTCGCCAAGGTACGGTTATGGTCTCTCCTTTCATTTCGCCTAAAGAGAAAGAGGTTATGTCTGTCTTGCTTGCCGAGAAGCATCCTTTTATTGTGCTTTCTGACAATGGTTTCCGTGATTATTACAAACCCACCGATGCGCTATTTGATGCCGTCGCCGAAGGTCGTGTCTTGATTCTCAGTCCTTGGGAACATGACCCAGATAAGCACCACATCTCTCGCGAAGACTGCGTTGCTCTCAATGGTATGGCAGAAGAGATTTGCTCCATCTCTCATTCCTAATTCCATTCGTCAATATTCTTCCATTGTCCCGACTTCTAGTCGGGTACTCCGTTCAATATTCTTCTATTGCCCCAACTTCTAGTTGGGAATATCCTCGCCAAAGATTCTTCCATTATCCCGACTTCTAGTCGGGTACATCTCTGCTAAATATTCTTCTATTATCTCGACTTTAGTCGAGTATTCTCCGCCTCTAACCTCTAAACTATAGCGCCTCTGGCGCATCCTCTAAACTGAAAATGGCGATTTTTTCGCCATTTTCTTGCATTTATGCAAAAAATATTGTACCTTTGCGCCCGAAAGCTCAACGCTGGGGTTTAGAGGGAGGGAGATGTCTCCTCTCGGAAAGCCAACTTGTTTGACCAAACTCCCCAGTCATGGCTTTCAAGACATACATAAAGGCGTTTATTAGCGCTCTGTTCTGACTCTTAGAAACTTCGCAACTTTCTATAAATCTTATCAGGACTTAGCAACGATAGATGTCCTACGGGATATAGACTATCCAGACCAACATCTTTGTATGTTGCTATTGCGTGTATAGGCACGCATACGCGACATTATTATACACAATAGGTGTGGTCATTGGGGCAATTGTCAATCGTTAACTGTCAACTGTTAACTGTCAATTGTCAACTAGTATATATTCGGCGTGGGCTTCGCGTTGTCGGTTCTATAAGATTAGGCAATGCGAAGGCCTCTAAGGGTGGAACTGGCAAGAGCAAGTTTCACGCTTTTATTTTGTGTCTAATTGGTTGAAAAAAACTCATATCAGATGAGCTTAATGTTAATATTAACTAATTAAAAACACAAAACAATGAAAAAACTTCTTTTATCAATCCTCGCAGTGGGTATGTTTGCGTCATGTGGAAGTCAAAAACAAACTCAGCAAGTAGCACAAAATCCAGGTTATCAACGTACTGCTATTGAGATTCCATGTTCTGAAAATGGATTTGACGATGCGGATTATTACCGTGGAACAGGTACCGCAACAGCGGTTAATCAACAAAATGCACGTCGTGCAGCATTGCAAAATGCCAAGGCTATGGTACGTGAGAAATTAGGAGGTTTTGTTCAAGGACTATCTACTGATTATAGCCGTAATGTAGCAGGCGAGGCGCAAGCTGCTAAAGTACAAAGCATTATTGAAGGCGAATTTGCAACTTTGGTAGAAAAAGAATTAAATGATGCACAACAAACCTGTGAAAAAGGTTTCGTTTTACAAGATGGTTTATTTGAGTATTGGATTGCTATTCAAATTCCAAAACAACAATTGATTGAAAATTTGACCAGTCAATTGAGCCGCAACGAAGAACTTGAAATCGAATTCAACCGTGAAGAGTTCCGCAAATTTGCAGAGGATAAGATGAAGCGTATGCAAGAAGCTCAAGGAAAATGAAAAGATTAGTAATAGTCATACTTACATTGGTTTGTGCCTTTTCATTGGAGGCACAAATCAATGCCTCTCGTCCTTCTTGGTTAACACGTCTACCTAAGGCACCTAGAAAGGCAATGTATTATTATCGAGTTACTACGGCAGAGGCGAGAACATACGAACAAGCTTATGCCAAAGCGTTTGCAGCTGCAATTCAGGAAAGTCGTTGGAAACTGGGTGTTGCTGTAGATATCAACACAAACGAAGAGGAACAAAAACAAAATATCATTAACAATATCAACGTTCAACCATCACAAGTGCGATTGCAACTTAACAAGGCATGTGAGTATATTGAGAATAGCACTGTCAATATGAATGTTCGTGTATCTATTTTATGGCAGGTAGCACGCTATGGTAACGTGGATCCACAATTCGATGATTTTACGGATTGTGAATAGTTAAATAAATGTATATATTTTACTTATTTCATTCTATTGAAATCATTAATTTATATACTCAAAATTATTGCTGTCCTCTTTTGATTTATCGATGAAAAAGAGGAAAATAAGTAATAGATGTAAATACACAGTAATGATATGAAACGTATTTTTACTTTGATAGGTGCAGTTGCCTTGGCAACCACTCTTTCCGCACAATCTCGTTCATTTGAGGATTACAAAGCGCAGCAAAACGCTCGTTTTAATCAGTTCAAACAAGATAAGCAAGCAGAGTTCGATGCATTCCGCAAAAAGCAAAACCAACGCTATGCAGAGTTTATGCAAAATAGTTGGGCACATCGGAACGCGCAACCAGCAGTAGCACCCGAAGAAGAGAAACCACAACCTCCAGTAATCTATGAGGACCCTACACCAGCTCCCGCTCCAGCACCGCTACCTAAAGAGGATGCCCCAAAGCCTACGCCTCAACCACTGCCAGCTCCAGTACCTCAACCCCAGGAAGAATCCACTCCGATTCTAGTGAAGGAAGATGTGGTTGAAGTGCCACAGCCACTACCAGCCCCAGAGCCAATAGCTCCTGTGGAGCCAAAACCAGAGATTCCACATGAGCCCTATGCAATATCGTTCTATGGGACATTGATCTCAGTAGGTTTTCCTACGAATGATGTCTTTAAACTGGAAGGGCTATCCGAAAAACAATTATCCAAGGCTTGGAGCCATCTTTCGTCAGAGGCATACGATGTTACATTAAGCAATGTGTTGGCTGTGCGCGAGAATTTAGTACTCTGCGATTGGGGATATGTGGAGATGTTACAAGCCATAAGCGAGAAAAGGTATGGCAAGACCAACGAGGCAGTATTTATGCAAGCGTTCCTACTTTCTCAATCTGGATATAGGATGCGTTTGGCAATGGATGATACGCGATTGTATGTACTGGTGGCAAGCCAATACAGCATCGTGGGTATGCCTTACTTTAAATTGGACGGTACCAAGTTCTATCCTATCAATTGCAATAAAAACGAGTTGTATATTTGTGAAGCAGCATTTGATAATGAGAAAACCCTGTCTTTGCAATTGCGCAAAGAGCAGAAATTGGATGCTGAACTGACTACACCACGCCATTTGCAATCAAAATATGGTGTGACAGCCAATGTGGTGGTAAATAAGAATACGATTGATTTCTTCAATAATTATCCCGCATCGTTTTTCAATGATGATGTGACTACGCATTGGGCAGTGTATGCGAATACACCATTAGATAACGCCATTCAATATAGTCTGTATCCTGCACTCAAACAATCCATTGTTGGTTTAAGCGAACGCGATGCGGTAAACAAGATATTGAATTTCGTGCAAACGGCATTTGAGTATGAATACGATGATAAGATCTGGGGTAAGGATCGTGCTTTCTTTGCTGCTGAAACATTGTATTATCCGTATGCCGATTGCGAAGATCGTTCTATTCTCTTCTCTCGCATTATACGAGATATAATGGGATTAGATGTGGTACTCCTCTACTATCCAGGACACTTGGCTACCGCCGTGGCATTTACGCAAGATGTACAAGGCGATTATTTAGTATATAATAATCGCAAATATATCGTATGTGATCCAACTTATATCAATGCTCCGTTAGGTGAAACCATGCCTGGCATGAATAATCAGGAAGCACAACTTATTGTTTTAAATTAAAGAAAATAATATTACATTTTGTAAAAAATACATTAGAATGACACATTTACTTACTACTGGTCATCGTAGATGGTGCGTAATCATATTACTGCTTTTTATTGGTTACGTATATGCTGCCAAACCTACTTGGATACGTACTTTACCTAAAGCAGAAAATACTACGTATCGTTATGATAGAGCTGATGCTACAGGAACTTCTGAAGAGTCTGCACGAAACAAAGCGTTAGCGATGATTTTGTTAAATGCAAAGAGTGCAACAACAGGCTTAACTGTTGATACGGATAAACTGAAAGATGCTGCACAATGGGGAGATGAGAACATGTTAGAGTACATCCAGCAAATGCGTATTCCCATGCGACAAGTGTGCTACTATCGCCAACAGTTAAAGAATGGACTGGTACGAGTATATGTGCTTTGTCAAGTGTCTGTAGATGCTAGGATGAAACATGAATTTACCGAATTTAGACATTGTGGTAGCTCTGGTGATGATGAAGTAGGATTGGTGTCGCTGCGTCCCGATGAATGGATGAAATATGAGAGTAATGCTTATTTTTTCGTAGCTGAAGAGGAAGAAGTTGAACAAGGCACTGCCAAAGGATTAGGAGTTAAATTAAAAGAGAAGGCTAAACATGCCTTGATGGAGCGATATTTTTTAAAAGATACGGCTTTACATATACTAATTGGTGCGGAATCAATTGAGTATAAAAAAGAAGCATATGCCATCGCATATATCAAGCGCAACGATGTTCTCAAACACTATGGTCCTTACGTAAAAGGAGAATTAGATATTTGTTCTGCATGGTTAGAGAACATGGATAGTTATATGTTGGAAGATAGAATTAGTGAGGCTTATGCTCTGTGGGAAAAAGCACAGACGAAACTCGAGGAATTACAACCATATATTACATTTGTCGAAACCTATGAGATGTCTTATTATGCATCAGAATATACTGACAAGAATAACGAGATAAAAAAATTGTTAGCTGAGAAAAAAATCCTCATTGGAACGAGCGTTAGAGATTCAAGACAAAGCAAAGTCTTAGAATACATAGGTATGTCGGAAGGTTATCTTAAAAAATGTGCGATAGGAGATGCTTTGCGATATCTTTATGCTGCGCAATTGATATTAACAGATTTAGGCGATTCAGATATCATCAAGTATAATGGTGTTTACGCAAAAGATTATATTCAAAATTCAATTAAAGATATATTAGCGAAAGTGGATATCAAATGTGATGGATATATGCCTCAAAGTTCTAATGAATACAAATTGAGTTTTCGATATAATAACGAACCTATCAGTAATATTAGTTTTAGTGCAAATGCTAATGAGGGATGGAGTGATATTTTAGGAGCAAGAGATGGTTGGTCAACCATTTTTACTCCAGATGGCAAAGCTATACAACAAGTGTTTGTTCGTTTAGATTATCGTTATGAAGCGGAAGCCAATTTCGACCCAGAATTGTCAACGTTAATGAAAAAATACAATTTTAATTACGATCAATATGCGATTAAGACCATTCCATTGGTGCAAAAGCAGTATAATATTTCGCAAGTAAATAACACTGCAGGCAACAGGTATTCAACAGCAATCAATCAAAACGTGGTGGCAGATAAAGTTCAAAAAACATATCATTATATCACTGGAGAAGATTCTGCAAGATATCATACTCTAACATTAAAGGTCGTAGAAGCAATTCGAACCAAAAATATGGATAGAACCTCATTAGAGGGTGTCTTCACTGCAAAAGGATTCTTGCAATATCAACGAATGATGTCTTATGGTAATCCTCATGTAATAACTACTGATGTATGTAAGTATCTACATATCGGTGAAGATGTACAATGTAGAAGTTTACCAATGACTTTTTCATTTACCAAGGGTAAAAAGGTAACTGAAAATGTAATTTTAGTGTACAATGCTATTGGAAAAGTAGATGGTATACAATTTGCATTGGACGAACGAGCTGCGCGAAATATCATGTATAGCAATACTATTGAGGAGACATCCAAATTGCTCTTGGTACATTTTATGGAAAATTATCAAACTGCTTTCGCATTTCAAGATTGGGACTATGTGGAGAAAATATTCTCAGATGATGCTGTAATCATCACAGGTCGTGTCATTAAACGCATGGAAACCTTTGATGATGGTCGTCAAATGCTTATCAACGATTATAAATTAACTAGACAATCCAAAAAAGCTTACATTAGTCGTTTACGTGCAACACAGAAAGAATGGATTAATATTAAGTTTGGTCAAACATCAGTGGAACAAAGTAGCCAACGTAATATGTATGGTATATGTCTTTTACAAGACTATTATTCATCGAACTATGGTGATCATGGGTATCTATTTTTGCTAATTGACGCAAAGGATACAGAAAATCCTGTAATACGAGTTCGTACTTGGCATCCAGAAAGCGAGGGCGCAATCCCATTCACAATGAGTGATTACGACAGGATAACAAGTGGAGTAATGTATTAGTATATTAAAATCTTATGTATCATATATCATATAATTAACGAATGAAACATTTTTACTCATATCTATTCGTCTTTGTATTACTTTTTACTCCTATAGCGTGTGTAGGACAATCATTAGAAGTGATAAAGCCATTTGAGAAGTTGCAATATGCATCTGTATTGGCAATGTATAGTAAATACTTTCAAAATTTTGAAAATCCAAATGTAGATGATAAATTTGCATATGCTGTGATTCGCATAAAATTAGAGGGGAATGAAACTCAAGTGCTAGCAGCCAAAGAAAAACTAAGTTTATATTTAGGGCAACATTATCAACCAGAATCTAAGATAGATGAAGTGGAAAATGAGTTGATATTTTTGGTGCCATCATCAGCGGGAACTGTTGTTCTTACTTGTGGTGAGGGATGTCAGAAACAACAAATACTTTCACTAAATCGTTTAGAATCAGATGCGGTTTATGATGGAGCTGTATGTTACAATCCTGTTGAAGACCACGTGATGCCAAGTACAAAATCTGCTCAAACCATCCAAGGTACTATATTAAATGCTACTACAGGAGAACCTTTGAATGGAGCTTCTATTGTAGAGGTAGGCACATCAAAAGTAACAATTACAGATTCTAATGGAAAATTTATGCTTGCGGCCAGTGAGGGTACGATGCTTGAAGTGACTTGCAAAGATTTCGAAACAAAGATTGTATCTGCTGCAAACAATATGCAAATTAGATTAAATCCACTTCAAACATCGGATGCTAACTCTACCCAAACCATCAAAGGTACTGTATTAAATGCTACTACAGGAGAACCTTTGAATGGAGCTTCTGTTGCAGAGGTAGGCACATCAAAAGTAACAATTACAGATTCTAATGGAAAATTTATGTTTGCGACTAAAGAAGGGGCGATGATTGAGATTAGTTATAAAGGGTTTGAGACAAAGACTGTATATGCTACAAATAATCAGCAAATTAGATTAAATCCACTTCGAAAATCTAAATCTAACAAAGTATTAATCAACACCTATCTGATGGGATATGCTGGAATGTCAATGAATTTACGTTGGGGTATCGGATTAACTTTCGGACAATTGTATAACGGATTCGGTTGGTATGTCAAAGGAAGAAGCAACTTCATATTTCCTGAAGCGATAGAAGGAATAACTTGTAATCAACAAGGAGTGATTAGGAATGGAGACGAGTATGTGATACCTTTTTATACAGATCAAACTGCAAACTCTGAATGTGTTGCAAATGTGGGATTTGCAATGGACTTCTTGAGAAATGTCAAGTGGCGAAATGAGAATAACATGTTTGGCATGTACGTTGGTTTAGGATATGGTCATTCGCGTCTCTATTGGCAGTTAGAGGGCACATCAGAGTGGATCATGTGCGCTCCAGGATCAATCACAGGTGTTAGTGTCGATGCAGGATTAATTGCAAGTATGGGAGGATTCACTCTGTCTGCGGGCGTCAATACTATTAATTTCCATTACTTAGAATTTGAAGTAGGTGTAGGTTGGACATTTTAAATGAATTTTATATATGAAAAAGGTTTATAATCAGTTGTTGCTTCTTATTGCGATACCTTTATTTTTTTGCACATGTGTGGAAGAGAATGTTTCCATGCCATACCATTTATTCGATATATATCAAATTAATACCGAGCCATTTGCCACTGGAGTCACAATTTCATGTGCTGTAATGACGGAGTATTCTATTGATGATTTGTATATTCTTTATACACCAAATGTAGAAGATTTACCTTTCAATCATGGAGAACAAATCTCACTTCAATCCATTCAAATGACTCCTGTTGATGAACAGAATCATTTTTCAGTAACCATTGATGGATTACAAGAAAATTTGTCTTATTATTTTTGTTTTAAGGCATCAAATGCCTATTCATCAAAAATACACAAACAGCACTATACTTTTCAAACTGTAGCAAGTCATAGTAGTTATGTTGATTTGGGATTAAGTGTAAAATGGGCAACGTGTAATCTTGGAGCGGAAAATCCAGAAGAGTATGGCGAATACTATTCTTGGGGTGAAGTAAATCCTAAAGAATACTATTCATGGAGTACTTACAAGTATTGTTCTGGTTCTAAAACAACGTTGAATAAATACTGTTATTCTAATGCTTATGGCAATGTTGATAATAAGACAAAACTCGATGCAACAGATGATGCTGCTCACGTCAATTTAGGTGGAGCTTATCGTATGCCAACTGATTCTGAGCGAGACGAACTCATTGAGAATTGTGTATGGAAATGGACTACACGTAATGGAGTAAATGGATATAGTGTAACAGGTCCCAATGGAAAGAGTATTTTCTTGCCCGCTGCAGGTGTTATAGAAGGAGATAATTCGGCAGAATCAGGGAAGGCTGGGTACTATTGGACAAGTTCATTATATGTCGATATAGCAGATCCTCATCCATACTTTGGACTTTGTGTATTTTTTGAAGATGGTGAGGTCGGTAAATATGGAGTAACTCGTCATTCTGGAATTTCTATTCGTCCTGTATATGATGATCGTCCAGATAATTTATTTTCAATAAGTAAAACCAAGCAAATCCTGTTCTCATCAGGAAATTTGCAATATAAGGCAAGTACTAATACTTGGCGTTTTGCTCCTAATCAATATGACTATATAGGTGCTTCTAATGCTAATATTAGTTCATCTTATACGGGATGGATTGATCTATTTGGATGGGGAACGGGTAATAATCCAACTAATAAAAGTACATCTAATTCCAACTATTCTACATTTGTTGATTGGGGCAACAAAAAGATTGGTAACGATCCTGCAGGTACATGGCGAACACTAACATATGACGAATGGTATTATCTACGATACACTCGCCCTAATGCTGGTAAATTATGTGGAATTGCTAATGTAAATAGTGTGAATGGTTTAATCATACTGCCAGACAATTGGATATGTCCGTCTGGAGTTACTTTTAAATCAGGTTTTCACTCGAATGAGAATTTAGATAATTATGCTACATATCAATCTTTTAAGGGTAACACTTGGGAACGTATGGAGCAAGCTGGAGCTGTATTTTTGCCCAATGCAGGTTATAGATATAATACCACAGTAGATGGTTATCAAGAGATTGGATATTATTGGTTGTCCACAGAATATGAAGTAGATGGTTCCTACTACCCTCTAATATTCTGCATAGGGTCAACCGAATGGAAAGAATACTATGAAGAACACTATTATGGCATGAGTGTCCGTCTTGTCAAAGACTTGTAAATTGTAACATATTTGTCACCTTCACGAAATGCCTAATTCGCTTATTTGTGACTCTTTCTTAAGTCATTTATGCAAGACACACTATTTCATAATCGTTATCGTCTTCTCCGCAAATTAGGTCGTGGTTCCTTCGGCGAAGTATGGCGCGCTCGTGATGAGGTTGCATGGTATAATCTCATTAATACTCATCCTGTTGCCCAAAAGAAACCAAATGAATTGGGATTGTTTGATATGTCTGGTAATGTAGGTGAATGGTGTTCTACGAAACATAAGGGATACCGTGTTATACGTGGTGGAGGACATAAATATTATTCTAGATACAACACAATAACAAATTGTATGTATAATTTTCCTAATTCTGATGGACCTGGGGTAGGCTTTCGCCTAGTCACTCAATAATAATCCCCCCCTCTTCCTACTTTTTCCGATTTTGTCGGGCTTTGTCCCACAATGACCAACGTTAACCCACAGCAACCCTGTGGGTTTGTTGTATCTTTGCACCCGATTTCGAAATAAGCGCGCATTTTGGATTCTAATACACCTAACATTATTAACCTTTCACGCTACAACGCAAAGCACACAACGTCCTAAGGGCAAACAACGTCGCAACGCGACATGTAACGTGAGTAAAACGAACACAAATAACTATGGCAAAAATCCGTCCTATCGACACCGTCAAAACCATGAGTGGCAAAGTATGCGAACACTCCGACATGTACTTCCGTACCAACAAACAAACCCTCAAAACCGTCACTGGCAAACTCTGCAACCCATCAGACGAGGAACCTACCGAGGCACAACTCAAAGCACAATCACGCTTTGCTAAGATCACGCAGGCTGCACGTACCATCATTGCTGACCCTGAGCAACGTGCCAAATACGAATCGGCTTATCGCAAGCAACACCGTATCGGTTCGCTCTTAGGCTATGTAGTCAGCAAGATCAAAAGCCAATACGACGAGAACGGCGACCTCATCACCAACTCCTAACCCTAAACACTAAACACTAAACAGTAGCTCGCCCCGCGAGCGTTCACTAAACACTAACCCCTAAACACTAAACAGTAGCGGCAACGCCGCGTTCACTAAACACTAAACACTCCCCCCCCCCTCCGACGGCATGGAGGATTCCGAGCACCGAGTAAAAAACACTTTTTTGTTTTGCTCTCCAAATGCGGCTTTGCTGCATTTCATTAGAGCAAAAACAAAAGATGATCATTGATTTTTATTAATTTTTGTAGCGAAGCGTATTTTTGTTCCTAAAAATAATTGTCAATAATTGTCGCCTTAATTGACGTGAATTGTCTTAAAATACGATCTTCGAAATTTTTGATAATTTTGGGTCAAATTTTCTACAATTTTTGTTTTTAATTATTTTACTCGGTGTTCGATTGCCGAACACATATGGCACACGTAACCTTAGCAGCCCCTATCACTGGCTTGAGCGGCAAGCTCAGTAAATCACACAGCGTCGTATTCAACATGCGACAAGCGCCCACTAGCAATGAGCGCATGATCAGCATGCCTTGCTACACCAACTACCGCGACCCGATGAAGAAAGTCAAACTCACCGACAACCAAAAGACTTGGAACACCCAGTTCGCAGCAATCGCACAGATGACCCGCGAACGTTTGGAAGACCCTGCTTTCATGGCAAGTGACCAAGCGGCATTCATCAAGCAATCCAAGTTCAAAACACTCAATGCCTTTGTCTTCCACATTTGCAAAGAGGAACTCGCAAACGGCAAGTAAGTTTACACTTTTTACATTCCCACTGATCTCACGGATTAACACGGATAGCAAAGAAGATCAGTGCAAATCAGTGAAATCCGTGGGAATAACAAGAAATCCGTGGGAATGAAAAACAAAAGGCAATCATGAAAAAGATTCAATTGACATTATCAGTAGTCTTGTGCGTCTTTGGATGTCTCATGCTGACGGCGGGGTTTATTGCCCCGCCATTAGCAGAGATTCATCACAGCGTACTCATCGCCTTCGGTGAGATACTCACCTTCAGCGGCTCACTCATCGGCATTGACTATAAATACAGGTATAAAGAATAAAGGCGAAACTTGTTTTCGACTTTAAGAGGAGGAGTCGCCTTTGCCCAATGACGCAAAGCGTCAGTCAATGCAAATGGCGTACTACGACGAGGCATTGACTATAAATACCGCTACAAATCCCCCTCCTGACCTCTAAACACTAAACAGTAGCGCCTAAGGCGCGTTCACTAAACACCAAAAGAGTATGTATATCCGTTTAATCCGTAATCAACCCCAAACCTCCGCCATTACTGGTCGCCTTATTATCAATGGTCGTTGGTTCTGCAACACCCTTGAGCGTGTCGGCTATCAAATCCCCGCCCTCTGCTACCATGTAGCCGTCACCATGTCTCCGAAGTTCCGTCGCCTTCTGCCCATCGTGCAGAACGTCCCACGCATACCTCCCGTATGTACTGAAGATTCAGCGCACGAGTATCGGGATTCCGATACGAGGAGCGGTGGCAATGGATTACGGAGTACACCGAGCGAACGAAGCGAGCAAGATAAGATTAATAAGATTTCTCGACCGAAGGGAGTAGGAGCGTTAAGGCAAGGGATCCGCTTCCATGTAGGCAAGCAACCAAAGCACTCTACAGGTTGTATCTTGCTACCCGACCGCGAAACTGAAAACAAGTTCACTAACCTCCTATTAGAAACGCAATCCCATGAAGAGATCATCCTCGAAGTCACTGACTTTCGTCCTGGTACTGAGTATGGCTACAATACTCCTTGCCCTTCGTCGGAATGTGCTTGCGAGAAAGAAATCCGCTCCGCGGCTTTTGCTCACCGCCGTTCCTCCTCTTAAAGGCGAAACAGGTTTCGTCTTTATCTTCAATGATCATATTTTTGTTTTGCTCACTAATGCAGTGTGCTGCATTCTTATGGGCAAAAACAAAAATGGGTTCTTCGATTTATATATATTTTTGTAGCTCGGCACGAGCGTATTTTTGTTAAAAAAAATTGATACTAATTGACGTCAAAATTGACAATAATTGTCTTTTAAACATAATCTCGTCATGCGTTATCTTTGTCTCCTTTTCCTTGTATTCCTTGCTTCATGCAAAAGCCTTGACAGTGTACAGTGTACTATTGACAGTGTACATCACAACAGCGTTTCCCAACTGTCAACTGTCAACTCTCAACTGTCAACTATCCACGACAGCATTGTCTATCGCGAGCGCATAGTCCACGATACAGTCTTTATCACGAAGGAAGTTTATCGCGACAAACAACTGTCAACTCTCAACTGTCAACTGTCAACTATAGCGGACACGATCCACGTCGTGGAGTATCGTGACCGCGTAGTAGAACACCCCCCTGAGCGCTATATACCACCATTCTACAAACGCTGCACCATTGTACTTTGGATAATCATTGCATTAGGCATCGTTTACCTCATACTTCGTACAAAAATCCACGCCTTTCACCTCTAACCTTTAACCTTTAACCTTTCACTTTTAACCTTCCAGTTTTCCCCTTTCACCTAAAAAAAGCACTCAATACTTGCGTATATGCAAATTTTTCCGTACCTTTGCGCGTTTAATTGGGATATTGTGCATGTATCTATCAAATCACATAACAAGAACCATAGGCATAATCCTTTGCCTGCTGTTTTTTTCATTGGTCACTTGGGCTAAAGTGCCTCAGGTGCGCGTATTTGGTTATGTACTCGATTCGGATAACCGCGGCATTGAGTTAGCGAACGTGTATGTAGAGGGTACCACCAACGGTACTACCACCAATCAAAACGGCTATTACGACCTCACCATCGAGATGGGCGACACCATCATCATGGTATATTCCATGATGGGCTACGAGACTATTCGTCAGCAGCTATACACTCAGAATCAAGTGCTTGGCGTGAATGTAGTCCTCCCTACCAACGAGGAGATGCTCAGCGAGATCACCGTGCGTGGTATTCAGCGGCAGACAGGTACGATGGAACGCACCGACATAGGCGTGGCACGATTGATGCCCGATGCCACAGGTGGCGGCATTGAGAGTCTGCTTATCACCTTTGCAGGCGTAAGGCAAAACAACGAGATGAGTAGCCAGTACAATGTGCGTGGTGGCACCTACGACGAAAACTCGGTATATGTCAATGGCTTAGAGGTACATCGTCCATTGCTTATCCGTAGCGGACAACAAGAGGGATTGAGCTTCGTGAATGCCGACATGGTGGAGAGCGTGGACTTCTCCGCAGGTGGATTTGATGCCATGTATGGCGACAAGATGTCGTCGGTATTAGATATTCGCTACAAACGTCCTACTCAATTAGAATCTCATCTGAACATCAGTATCTTAGGTGCAAGCGCCTACCTAGGTTGGGGAGATAGTTTGCAGAGTCAAATGCACGGCATTCGCTATAAGACATCCAAATACATGCTCGGTGCATTGGACACCAAAGGCAACTACAAGCCCAACTTCGTGGACTATCAAACGCAGATGACGTGGAAGGTAGGCAAACAACGTGATTGGGAGATTCGATTGATGGGCAACTTCTCGCAGAATAGCTACGAGTTTACTCCTGACTCATCAGTCACAAGCTTTGGTGGTATGCAAAACGCAGTGAAGAACACCATTTACTACGAGGGCAAGGAAAAAGATATGTTCCGCACTGCCTTTGCTGCACTGAGCGCATACGGCAAAGTACATCCAGAAGTGAAAGTAGGCGTGGATTTGAGTGGATTCTACACCCACGAACAAGAGACATACGATATCCGCAGCGAATACATGCTTCGCCAGCAAGATATGAGTGGCGAAGAGAGTAACCATGGTGGTAATGCCAACAACGAAATCACCACCCCGGAAGGCAACCAAAACCTACTCGGCAAGGGTGAGTTCCACGAACACGCACGCAACACCCTGCAAGCCAGCATGATAACACTTGCTCACACAGGCGAATGGAAACGCGGTGAGAACACCTTGAAATGGGGCGTGAGTGGACAATTGGAGATGATCAACGACCGCATCAGCGAGTGGGAGTGGCGCGATTCCATGGGTTATAGTCTGCCTAATATAGAGCAAGAGATGGCACTCTACTACGCCATGAAAGGTACCACACGCATGCTGAACGGTCGCCTGCAAGCCTATGCGCAAAATACCTATCGCTGGAGCACGGAGCAAGGCAAAGTATTCTTAACCGCAGGTATGCGCCTCAACTACTGGACTTTTACCAATGAGGTGCTTCCATCCCCTCGCGTGAGCGTGGTATGGATGCCAGGCTGGAAGCGCGATTTCACGTTCCGCGTGGCAACGGGTGTGTATTACCAAGCACCATTCTACAAGGAGTTGCGCCAAACCTACCAAGACGAGAATGGCGTGTATCGCATTCACCTGAACGACCAACTCAAAGCGCAACGCTCGTATCAATTGGTACTCGGTACCGACTATTACTTCCGTGCGTGGGGACGTCCGTTTAAGTTCACCGCCGAGGCGTATGGCAAATATATGGACCGCATGGAGAGCTACACCGTGGATAACGTGCGCGTGCGCTACTCGGGTAAAAATGATAGCGAGGGCTATACCGTTGGCTTAGACTTGAAGCTCTTTGGTGAGTTGGCACCAGGTGCCGATTCTTGGATTAGTTTCTCCACCATGCGCAGCCGTATGCGTTTCACAGACGACAAGCATAATCTTGGCTGGATTCCTACTCCACAGGAGCAACGTTATAACCTTACAGTATATTTCCAAGACTACCTACCCCAATTGCCTCAATACAAGTTGCACCTCAAGTTCATCTGGAGCGAAGGTTTACCTTTTGGTTATCCTCGCCGAGAAGAGATGCGTTATCTAGGACATATGGGTGATTACAAACGTATTGATATAGGTGCCAGTCGCACATTCTCAGCCGATACCGACAAATGGATGAAGAAGAGCAAACACGTGGATAGTTGGAGCGTACAGTTTGATGTATTCAACTTGATTGGCTGGAAGAATGTGAATAGTTACTATTGGGTCACCGCCGCCGATGGTTTGCAATGGGCTAGTCCGAACTACCTTACAGGACGTATGTTCAACTTGAAGATTGATGTAAGAATAAAATAGTTTAGATTTTTAAAACGAACAAAAATATATGGCAAAGATAGACGCAGCAGAAACCCCAATGATGCGACAGTTTCGCGAGATAAAGAACCAATACCCTGATGCGGTATTGCTGTTTCGCTGTGGCGATTTCTATGAGACATACGCTGAAGATGCGGTTCGAGCAAGTAAGATTCTAAATATCACGCTTACGCATCGTAGCAACGGTGCGAGCAAAGAAGCTAAAGCCTTAGAGATGGCGGGCTTCCCATTCCATGCGCTAGACACCTATCTGCCTAAACTAGTACGAGCAGGGTTGCGTGTGGCTATCTGTGACCAATTAGAAGACCCTAAACTGACTAAGAAACTCGTAAAACGCGGTGTGACAGAATTGGTTACGCCTGGTGTGAGTTATTCGGATACTACATTGCAACAAAAGGAGAACACCTGGTTGGCATGTGTAAACTTTGGCAAACGCGAAGTGGGTGTTTCGTTCTTGGACATATCTACGGGCGAGTTTCTCGTTGCACAAGGCACAAGCGATTATATTGACAAACTGTTGGTAAACTTTGCGCCTAAGGAAGTATTGTATTTGCGCGGCAAGAAGCAAGTGTTTGAAGCGGCTTTTGGAAGCAAATACTTCACCTTTGAGTTGGACGACTGGATGATGACCCACGATGCTGCGATGGATAGACTGACCAAGCAGTTTCAGGTGCAGAACTTGAAAGGCTTCGGCGTGGAGCAATTGCCTGAAGGCGTGATAGCAGCAGGTGCTATATTACACTACCTAGATGCCACACAACACCTGCAAAATGGTCATATTCAGCATCTTAGTCGCATTGAAGAGGATAAGTTCGTATGGATGGACCGCTTCACGATTCGCAACTTGGAGCTATTGAGCGGACAACGCGAGAATAGCACTACGCTATATGATATCATTGACCGCACGACTACGCCAATGGGCGGACGACTGCTGCATCGTTGGTTGGCATTCCCACTGAAGGATGTGCGTGCGATTCGCAACCGTCAGACGGTAGTAGAATACTTATTCCGCCATCCAGAGGAGCGCGAGATTATTCGTGAGAACTTAGAGCGAATCATGGATATGGAGCGAATTGTGGGCAAGATTTCTACAGGCAGAATATCCCCTCGCGAGATGGTACAACTGAGTGTGGCACTACAGTGCATTGCGCCTATCAAGCAGATTTGTGAGAGCGCAACCGATAATTCGTACTTGCGTTTGCTCGGCGAACAACTCAGTCTGTGCAGCGAGATGTGCGCGAGAATCCAACGTGAGATTACTCCTGATCCGCCTGCCGTACAGGGTCGTCCAAATACCATTGCACGTGGTGTAAATACCGAATTGGACGAGCTGCGCGACATACAAGCCCATGGCAAAGAACGCCTCTTGCAAATACAGCAACGAGAGATAGATGCTACTGGTATTCAGTCGCTTAAGATAGGATACAACAATGTGTTTGGCTATTATTTGGAAGTGCGCAACACCTACAAAGATCAAGTGCCAGAGACATGGATTCGCAAGCAGACCTTGGTGAATGCCGAGCGCTATATCACACAAGAGCTCAAAGAATACGAAGATAAGATTCTCAATGCGGAAGGACAGATTCAGATCATTGAGACACGTCTTTACACCGAACTGATGTTGGCATTGACCGAGTATGTACCACAAATGCAGATGGATGCCAACGTGATTGCGCAGATGGACTGCTTGATGGGCTTTGCGCGTGTGGCGGTGGAGAATAAGTATGTGTGTCCTGCTATCAACGATAGTCTGGTGATTGATATCCGCCAAGGTCGTCACCCTGTGATTGAAAAGCAATTGCCAATGGATGAGGAGTACGTGCCTAACGATGTGCTATTGGACAACAATGGGCAGCAGATTATCATCATCACGGGTCCGAATATGGCAGGTAAATCTGCCCTACTCCGCCAAACAGCACTCATTGTGCTGATGGCACAGATGGGTAGCTTCGTACCTGCGGAAAGCGCTAGCATTGGTGTAGTAGATAAGATCTTCACGCGCGTGGGTGCAAGCGATAATATATCATTAGGTGAGAGTACCTTTATGGTGGAGATGAACGAGGCAGCAAGTATCTTGAACAACCTCAGCGAGCGCAGTCTAGTGCTCTTCGACGAGTTGGGTCGCGGTACCAGCACCTATGATGGTATCTCCATTGCTTGGGCAATTGTGGAGTATATCCACGAACAAAAGGGGCATGCGAAAACATTGTTTGCGACCCACTACCACGAGCTCAATGAGATGGAGGAGAGTTTCCAGCGCATACGCAACTACAATGTGTCGGTGCGCGAGGCCAACGGAAAGGTAATCTTCATGCGTAAGTTGGTGCGCGGTGGCTCGGAGCATAGTTTTGGTATCCATGTAGCAAAACTAGCAGGTATGCCGTCGTCGATTATTCAGCGTGCGAATCAGATATTGAAAGACTTAGAAAATGACCATAGCCAATCGCCTATAGCCTCATCGCCAACAATCGGTAGTGGCAAAGCATCGGTCAGCGCACCAAGCGGCATGCAGCTCAGTTTCTTCCAATTGGACGACCCTGTATTGGAGCAGATTCGTGATGAAGTGAAGACTTTGGACATCAATAATCTAACTCCTTTGGAGGCACTGAACAAACTAAGCGAAATTAAGAAATTAGTTGGCGGAAAATAACGGATTACTATCGAGCCTACATAACTAATCATAAAAAAACGATTATGCGATGGCATTCGTTTTTTTATCCTTACTCTTGCTGCATATCAACTAGTTTGCGGTAATAACCATTGAGAGCATACAACTCATCGTGTGTACCTCTTTCTACGATTTGTCCTTCATGTAACACACAAATAAGATCAGCCTTACGAATAGTACTTAAGCGATGCGCTACTACCAGCGTGGTGCGGTCCTTCATTAGATTCTCCAGTGCCTCTTGTACTAGTTTCTCCGATTCGGTATCCAACGCAGAAGTAGCTTCATCCAAAATCAGAATTGGTGGATTCTTAAGTATAGCACGTGCGATGGATATACGTTGGCGTTGTCCACCGCTGAGGCGTGAGCCTCGGTCACCAATCGTCGTTTGGTATTGGTCTGGCGTCGCCATGATAAAGTCATCGGCATTAGCAATACGCGCAGCATGGCGCACCTCATCCATCGTAGCAGACTCTACACCAAATGTAATATTGTTATAGAACGTATCATTAAAGAGAATCGCCTCCTGATTGACATTGCCCATAAGGGCACGAAGGTCAAAAGTCTTGAGTTCTCGTATGTCTATACCATCGATAGTGATACGCCCAGCAGTAGTGTCATAGAAGCGTGGTAGTAAGTCAGCCATTGTTGTCTTTCCACTACCTGATTGCCCTACCAAAGCAATGGTTTGCCCTTTCTGAATATCCAGATTAATATGCTTGAGCACAGGGCGATCAGCTTGATAGGAGAAGCAGACATCCTCATAACGAATAACCGACTGAAAATCTGCTATTTGCTTTGGATTTTCCGCTATACGAATATTGCTTTCCGTATTAAGTATCTTATCTATTCGCTCCAACGAAGCCATACCACGGCGTATGCCATAAGTGGCTTTGCTGAGGTCTTTGGCAGGATTGATAATGGAATAGAAAATCACGAGGTAATAGATGAATGTAGCCGCGTCAATAGAGGAATGGTCACCCAAGATCAGCGTACCGCCAAACCATAGGAGAATGGCAATGAGTGCCGTACCAAAGAACTCCGATACAGGGTGCGCCAAATAGTAGCGGCGGTTGATACGGTTGAACGTAGCACGTGTGGCATTGATGAGATGGAGAAAACGATGGGTGAGTTTGCCCTCAGCATTGAAGGCTTTAACTACACGTAGACCACCTAATGTTTCATCTATTTGGGTAAGAATCTCAGCATTTTGTTCTTGACCTTTGGTAGAAGCACGTTTGAGTGAACGACCGATACGTCCAATCAACAAACCCGCTATAGGTAATAACACGAGCACAAACAGCGTGAGTTGCCACGAGATAGTAAAGAGCGTGATGAGATAAACTAGAATCATGATGGGATCTTTGAATAGCATATCCAATGTGGACATGATACTCGCCTCCACCTCATTCACATCGTTAGTCATGCGCGACATGACATCACCTTTGCGCTCTTCAGTAAAGAAACCGATAGGCAAACTGACCACCTTCTTATACAATTGCGCGCGCAGGTCGCGTAGCACGCCCGTGCGTATAGGCACCATGAAATAGTTCGCAAGCCATGCGGTGAGGCACTTGAAACCCGTGAGAAGCACCAAGCAAGCTCCTAATAGTAACAATACAGATTGCGCACCATGGGTATCAATTTGTGTCTGCAAGAAATAATACAAATTATTCTTCAAAACATTGATTGTTTCTTGCATAGTGGCAGCATCCGACAAAGGTGTATAAGCAACCTCCAACTCTGAAAGGCCAAATAGAATCTGCAAGACGGGGATAATCGTAGCAAATGAGAATAGCGACAATATCGTAGAGAGGATATTGAAAAATAGGTTTGCTGCCACTTGCCAACGATATGGCGGTACAAAGCGTTTTAAGAGTGATATGATGTTCATGATGGACAGTTGACAATTTACAGTTGACAGTTAATAGTTGACAGCTTGCGGTTATTCTCACTGACGTAGAGAAGGATTTGACGATCAAAAGCTTCTTTGTCAATACCCAAATCCGTTTGAATAGCTAATACTTGCAATTTGTTACCCAACTGTTCAACCAATGGAGTCTGTAATAAACGCATATAATCTTTTTCTGTGGTTACAACACAGCTATATTGTTCTGCTTTGTGCATGATCTGAGCGATATCATGTTTCGTAAACACATGGTGATCTGGAAATGCAAGCAACTCGGTATCTGGACATTGTGCTTTCAAATGCTCTAATAATGGCAACGGATTAGCAATGCCCGTAACAAGCAATGGTGTTCCATTCAATGCTATTGGTGCATAACCGATTGAAGAATAAACCAAATGCTGGTACGATGCCAAATGCAACGCATTGCTCACTATTCGTCTGTCAATCGGTTGCATTTGAGACGGACATTTAGTCACTACCACCACATTGGCTCGGTGACTCTGATTAGGCAAATCGCGCAACCTACCCCATGGCAACAGATGATCATTGGTATATAGGCAGTCATAAGGCGTAAGTAGCACATAGAATCCGCAACGCAACTTGCGGTGCTGGTACGCATCATCGAGGATTACACATTGCAAATCAGGATACAACTGTTGTAAACGTTTCACGCCCTTCACACGGTCGGCGCATACAGCCACAGGTATATCGGGGAAATGGGTGTGGATTTGCATTGGTTCATCACCAATAGTTTGTGCTGTATCATGCTCATTAGCAATACGAAAGCCTTTTGTTTTTCTCCCATAGCCACGCGAAAGAAGCGCTACCTTATAATCAGATGAGAGCAAAGAAATCAAGTACTCTGCCATTGGTGTTTTGCCTGTTCCGCCTACAGCAAGATTGCCCACACAAATGGTAGGTATGCTAACCTGAGTAGAATGCAGGATATGGTCGTCGTATAGCAAATTACGAAGCCATACGACGAAACCATAAATCCATGCTATGGGAGCCAATAAGAATTTCATTCTGTATTATTGTATTGTCACTTCAGGCATCAATGCCATAATACGTGGTTTAGAAGCAAACTCACGTACCTTCATTACGAGGCGTTCCTCTGGTGTGGTAGGGTCAAACATTTTGATGAGTTTCTCAAATGGGTCGGTCTTCTCTGGATAGGTAGCCAATTGATACTCACCCAATTCTGCCAACTCCACTGCTTTCGCAACAGCATCGTTGATATTACCCAGACTATCCACTAAGCCAATCTCCAAAGCATCTTTACCAAGCCATACACGACCCTCGCCAATCTTCTTGATTTCATCTTGTGTCATACCGCGACCATCGGCGCAACGACGAGTAAAGAGGTCATAGCCACGCTCCACCATATTTTGCATGAGTGCCATCTCCTGTGGGTTCATACCTTTGTAAACTGCATTGACATTCAAGGCAGAATGTTTATTGGTAGATACGCCATCAATATCCAAACCTACTTTTTCGCGGAGTTTATTGAAGTTAGGCACTGTACCAAAGATACCAATTGAACCAGTGAGTGTAGTAGGTTCCGCATAGATATAATCGGCGTTGCAAGAGATATAGTAGCCTCCAGATGCCGCATAGTCGCCCATAGAAACCACTACAGGAAGACCCTTATCTTGCAACATCTTCATTGCATGCCAAATCTGCTCACTTGCGTCAGCACTACCACCAGGGCTATTCACACGGAAAACTACTGCTTTCACATCATCGTCATTGTAGATTTTCTTGATTGTTTTCAAGATTTTACCCTCTACAATGCCATCTGTACCCGCGTCCACGATAGCACCTTCTGCGTACAAGACTGCCACCTTGTCTGTTGCATCAATCTTGCTGCGCTCTACACTAGTCATCTTGCTGTTAGACAGCTGCTTATAGTCTTTGGTGCCTGCATAGGTACGCAAAATGCTGTCCATCTCTTGGATATACACCAATGAGTCCACCAATTTATAGGTGAGGTATTTCTCTTGTGGTTGCAGCGACATACATTCGTCTGCGTATGCGTGTAATTGTTCAGGAGTGATTTCGCGACTTTGTCCTACTGCCGCTTTCATCTCGCTCCATATACCACCGAGATATTGCTCGGTTTGTTTGCGGTCTGCCTCTGACATCGAAGTGCGGAAATATGGTTCAACAGCCGATTTGAAAGTACCCACCTTGAGGATTTGCATCTCAATGCCAATCTTATCGAAGAGACGGGTGTAGTACTCTTTTTGTGCGCTCAATCCATCCCAAGTCAACGAACCAACTGGATTGAAGAAAATCTTATCTGCTACAGAAGCGATATAGTAATTGGTTTGTGAATACGAATCAGAATAAGCGATAATGAATTTGCCTGATTGTTTGAAGTCTAGCAGCGCATCGCGGAGTGCCTTTGCACAAGCTGGTCCCGCAGCCAGTGAGCCTCCCTTGAGGTAGATACCCAACACCTTGTCGTTGTCCTTCGCCAATGCGATATTGCTGAGCAGATCACTCAAGCCGACGGTGGTAGTAGTTTGACCATACAATTCACCCATGATGGCGTCCAATGGATTCTCTTCTCCCACTTGCTCTACTAAATTACCTTTCAAATCAATACGATAGATGGTATTCTCCTCCAATTTAGTGGTTGGTGTGGACATCATATCGCCCATCAACGCACCCAAAAGGAAACAAAAACCAAAATACACACCAATACCGATAAGGGTTTTGCCTAAGCAACCCATTTTTTTACGAGGTTCGCCCTCTTTTTTTACAAAAATTGCCATTTTTTTCTTACATTAAAGCGTTTATTATCTCTCATTAAAGTCTTTTCTCGTTGCCGTGTCGTTGCCGTGTCGTTGCCGTAATTAGCAAGTAACGAACAAGGGATTTAAGGCTTATTTAGTTTGAATGTCTTGCGGTGGTAAGGCGTGATGCCATACTGCCGTATTGCCTCATAGTGCGCTTTGGTAGGATAGCCCATATTTGTATCCCAATGATACTGCGGATACTCCTCATGCAAGCGTAGCATATACTCATCTCGATAAGTCTTAGCCAGCACACTCGCTGCCGCTATGGATAGGTATTTACCATCACCTTTGACCACTGTGCGTGCAGGGACTTCCATCACTTGTCCTGCGGGTATATAGGGTTTCCATTTGTTGCCATCCACCAGGATATGCTGAGGTGTGATAGTCAAGTTATCCAATGCGCGTTGCATACCAATAATGGATGCTTTCAGGATGTTGATTTGGTCAATCTCCTCCGCCGTCACTTCCACGACTGCCCATGCTGTAGCATATTGTTCTATCTTCGGGCGAAGAAACCGACGCTCTTTCTCGGAGAGCTGCTTCGAATCATTGAGTAGTTCTAACCATTCGCGATGCTGCTCTTGTTCTATCAATTTCGGCTCAAGCACCACCGCAGCAGCAAACACACTCCCTGCCAATGGTCCGCGTCCTGCTTCATCGCAACCCGCTTCCACAACTCCTTCTATGCAATATGCTTTTAGCATGTCCGATTTACTAATTAGCCTAATTGGTCCAATTTGTCTAATGGTTCTCCTAAAATGGGTATCCTATCGCAATATGGAATGCCATATCATCTGCCCAATTCAAGCCGTTTCCTACGGTGCGCCACTGCTTACCCGAACCATCATAGCGTAATGCTGGGTCATACAATTTCACGCCAAAGTCCAAACGGAAAATAAAGAATGAGAAGTCCAAACGCACACCCACACCATACGCCAAAGCGATTTGCTTGTAAAACTCACCGAAGCGGAACACACCATTGGGTTGCGCTTCATAGTCAAATATGGTCCATATATTTCCTGCATCAAAGAAAGCAGCTAACTCAAAAATCGACCACACCTTTGCACGATATTCCACATTCAAATTCATACGAATATCACCCGATTGGTTGTTGAAGTCAATCAACTTGCCATTACCCTTATATCCACCAGGTCCCAATGTACGAGCTGACCAACCACGCACACTATTCGCACCTCCTGCGAAATAGCGCTTCTCAAAGGGTATCGTTTGTGAATTACCATAGGGCACTGCAACGCCCAAATCGGCATGAAATACCAATCGATGTTTCGGATGAAGCATCTGATTATAGGTTACCGACAAATCGGCCTTTGCGAATTGTGCAAACTGCGTATTGAGAAAAATATAATTTCCCGACAATGTATCCACTGAAAACCCACATGGTTTCGCCAATGCACGTAGCAAGTTACCTGCTGTCTCAATATTGTAATTCACATTCCAATACGAACTGTTTGGCCGACTGGCACGATACGAACTATAGTTACCTGAGTAGCCTAGACCTACGATAAAATGGTTCTCGTAGGAGTACTTCAAGATATTTGTCGATTGCAAAAACTGGTCACGAAAAATATCACTCACCCAAGGCAAATACACATAACTAATATCCACAAATCGGAACTGATGCTCCAATCCGACACGTGGCTGACGGATCGTATAATTTAATCCAGCACCAAAAATGGAGCGTGTATATTCATCGGGACGATTTTGGAAGTCATAACTCAAATCCAATGATACCAGATTGGGAAACTTCATTCCAGCAGCAGCTTTTGCTTCAATGGCACGACCGCCATTTTGTCGCCACTCATAGCTTGCACGACCATTTACAGATAGTTCTTCCGCACCACGAAATAGATTTCGATTCACATATCCCACTCCTGCTGCAACACCCCAATCGCCAGCCGAATACGTACCCTCAATCTCCGCTGATACTGTATGCAACTTGCCTCGCGAAAGTACAATATGACAATCCAATTCATCCGCTGATATAGGTTCAAAACTTATATCCACATACTTAACAGGTGCCAATTGATTGAAGCGCGTATAAGCTCGTTCCACCATGCGCTCGTTGTACATATCGCCTGGTTCAATCGGACAGTGACGCTTCAACACGTTATCACGAAGCAACTGTTTGCCGACCCACGTAAACACAAAACCATCCTTCGACTTCGAAGACATCTCTTCAGTATCAGGAAGGCGCGAAGGATCATAATCCAAATGAAAATGCACATGGGCGATACGATACTTACGAAATATCTTTTCCTGTTCTTCGGCAGGCAACTCTTTCAGATAATCGTGCAACTTCATCGTCACATCTATCTCACCTTTGCCACGCGTACTATCTGCCTCAAAGCGCAACAACTCTTGATCGAAATAGAAATACCCTCTTCTGCGCATGGCACTTGATACCCGACGACGCTCCTCATTCAGCACATCTGCATCAAACTGCATACCATTACCAACTAGCGCGCGTGAGTTAGTAGCAATCAACTTTAAATCCGATTGAGGCAAATTCACTGAATATTTACGAATCATATATGGTTTATCGGCTGTCACGTGGTACACCAGATTCACTTTGCGGTCCTTCACAGCCATTGTCGTATCCACTTGCGTACGGAAGTAGCCCTTATTGTTCATCGCGCGTTGCAACTGCGTACAACTCGCATCCGCCAATTCTGCATCAAACACCACTGGTGCCTCGCCTATTTTTCGCGCATTCTTGCTTGTCCATTTGGTAGTGTCCGCAGAAGCGGTATTATATATATCTAGTTGCAGTTTCCAAAAACCTAGAATCTCCGTATTTTGTTTCTGTTGCACGTATTTCATCAGTTCAGATGAAGTCACAGCCTTTGTATCCTCCACACGCACTTTCACATCATTCAGTAGGTATTTACCTTCGGGTACAAACTTAGTCGTATTGCAAGCAACCAACATGTTAACACACACCAACACAGACAGCATCTTCAATGCCATCATTTTCCTATCCATATTTCGCCCGCGCATACGCATAATATATTCAGCCCGCAAAGGTACAAAAAAAAACGCACATCTGCAAGAGAAATGCGTTTTTTGTTTTGATGATTGTGTTTCTTTTATAATCTTGCCGCAACTTATTAGGATTTTACTGCCTATATGCCACCCAACAGAGAATGCAATAAGCAGTGGTCAAATAATCATAGCTCTGCTATCTTTCCGTCAGCAAATTGCAGTTTACGTCCTGGATATTGCTCGGGCCAAGTATGGTTGTGCGTGGACATAATAACCGTCATACCCGCTTGGCTAATGCTATAGAGTAATTCCATAATTCCCTTACCAGTCTCAGGGTCAAGATTACCCGTTGGTTCATCTGCGAGAATTAATCCAGGTGCGTTCAACAAGGCACGAGCAATCACCACACGTTGTTGTTCTCCGCCAGAAAGTTGGTAAGGCATTTTGTATGCCTTTTCCTCCATACCTACTTGCTTGAGTACATCGTAGATATTATTCTTCATGGCCTGTTTATCCTTCCATCCTGTGGCTTTTAGCACAAACATCAAGTTCTCTTCCACATTGCGATCTACCAACAACTGGAAATCTTGGAACACCACCCCAACCTTTCTGCGCAGATACGGGATATCGCGGCGACGAAGTTTCAATAAGTCATAGTCTAAAGCAGTTGCTTCAGCCCCTTCGATAGACAACTCAGCGTAGATGGTTTTCATAAAACTAGACTTACCACTACCCACACGTCCCAACAGATATACCATTTCACCAGAAGAAATGGTCAAGTTGACATCTGTCAGCACAATCTGCTCATCCTGACAAATCTCTACACCTTTATATTTGATGAGTTCACTCATTCTGCATCCATTTGGTTGATTTTGTTCTCAAGGTCATTGAGTTGGCTCTTGAGGACATCAATCTTCTTGCGCATATCATCCACCAACTTGTTGCCTGACTTACTTTTTCCTGTAAAGAAGAGGATATTGTTCTCTGCCGTCTTGATTTCTTGCACAAGATTCTCGTACATACGAATCAATTTTTGACGATCATTCATACCATCCACCTTCTTGTTCCAACGCTCTTTCGCTTCTGCACGCTTTTGAGCATATTGCTCGCGAAGTTCCTTGGTAGCCTCTCGTTTCGCCTCAAAGAAAGCATCGCAAGCAGCGGTAAACTTCTTCCAAAGTTCGTCAGAATATTTGCGAGCTACAGGACCAACCTTCTTCCATTGTTGTTGCAATTCGATAAGTTTGTTGGTAGTTTCCGTCCAATCAATGCTATCTTTCAATGCCTCTGCAGCTTCAACAAGTTCGCGTTTCTTCTTCAAATTCTCACTAAACTCATCGCGCATACCTTTGTAGAAAGCGGTTTTTGCTTTGAAGAATGCCTCGCAAAGTTCGCGGTACTCATTATAGACTGCTTGATTTTGTTTCTTAGGAGCAAAACCAATGGTGCGCCACTCTTGTTGGATAGCTTGTACCTTCTCAGTAGCCTCATCCCATTGCTTATTGGATTTCAATTTCGTTACATCCAGTTCCTTAATTTGTGCAATCAAGGCTTGCTTCTTCTCTAAATTTTCATTCTCTTTAGCGTGAAGTTCATCAAAATAAGCTTGATGCTTTTTGTTGATTACGCTACTTGCTTGTTTAAAGCGATTCCAAATATCTTCTCGCAACTCGCGAGCCACAGGACCAATCTCAGCCCACTCATCATGCAACTGTTGCAACGCACGATTCGCCTCTACAATATTTGGATTCTCTTGCAATTTCTCCGCAGCTTCGCAAAGGAGGGTTTTCATCTCAAGGTTTTTCTTGAAGTCCAAATCACGAAGTTCTATATTTATCTTCACAAGATCATAGAAACGTTCTTGATATTGTTGATAATTCTTCCAAATCTCTTGAGTTTTGGTTGCAGGTACAGCCCCTATCGTCTTCCACTCAGCTTGCAACTCGCGCATTTTCTTTAGATTATCCATCACATCTGCGGTCTCAGCATCAGCTAACTCCTTCATTTGAACCAGGATATTCTCTTTGCGCAGCAAGTTTTGTGCCTGCTCTTCTTCGATTTGCTTTTGCAATTCTGCACGACGTTGCTTATATGTATTCAACAGTTCACGGAACTCTTGCTCCAGTTCATCAATAGATGGCAACCAGTTCTCTAGCATTTCGCCCGCTGCCTCAGCAGCCTCGAATGCGGCCTTCTTCTGCGCCTCTAATTCTTGATGATACTGACGGTAGAATTGTGTTTTCAGCACTTCTACTTGTTCCTTCACTTCCGCTACATTCTTTTGTAGTAGTTCCTTTAGTTCGTCCACGAACTGTTGTTTTTCATTTGCCATAATCGTAAAAAGTTACGCCCTTTCGAGCGGGGTTCATAAATTTCGCGACAAAGGTACAAATAAATTTGCACATTTGCAAAAAAAAGTGTACCTTTG
Source organism: Paludibacteraceae bacterium (assembly GCA_017546705.1). Lineage (GTDB taxonomy): Bacteria > Bacteroidota > Bacteroidia > Bacteroidales > Paludibacteraceae > Colicola. Next base: position 23,215 of record JAFYSB010000008.1, on the reverse strand, counting down.
CAGCAAATTTTCGTAATTATGGCAGAAACTCAAGAAAAATGGACGACAGAGATACGTCCAAAAGATAGTCTTTTATCAGTTGATTTCAAGGAGATTTGGCGTTATCGCGATTTGATGACGTTATTTGTAAAGCGCAATATTATCACACAATATAAGCAAACCATCCTTGGTCCTCTTTGGTTTGTGATTCAACCCATGATGACTACTGTCATGTATATGGTGGTATTCGGTGGCATCGCAAAAATTTCTACCGACGGTTTGCCTCAGCCACTCTTTTATTTAGCAGGTATCAGTTTTTGGCAGTATTTTGCTGACTGTCTAACCAAGACATCCAATACCTTTGTATCCAATGCTGGTATCTTCGGCAAAGTATATTTTCCTCGTTTGGTGACTCCGCTGAGCGATGTGATTAGCAACTTAGTGCGCTTTGGCATACAATTTAGCCTCTTCCTAATCGTATACCTATATTATATTATCTTCACAGATGCTGTTATTCAACCTAATTGGTATGCGCTACTCTTGCCTGTATTGGTGGCTATGTTAGCTGGATTAGCATTAGGATTCGGTATTCTATTCTCAAGTATGACTACCAAATACCGTGATTTACAGTTGCTCCTGAGTTTCTTCGTTAGTCTATGGATGTATGCTACACCAGTGATTTATCCTCTTTCTACCATCACCAACGAGAAGTTGCGTCTTGTGATGCAACTTAACCCGCTAACAGGTATTGTAGAGTTCTTCAAATATGGAATGCTGGGTGTGGGCAACCATGATTGGTGGATGCTGGGTTATAGCTTCGGCTTTATGGTAGTGCTTTTGGCAATCGGTATTGTGGTATTCAATAAGGTGCAAAAATCCTTTATGGATACCGTTTAATCCTCGAAACATTGAAACTTTTTCCCAATTGCAAAATTAATATCGGTTTGCGCGTAGTGCGTAAGCGCGAAGATGGTTATCACGATCTGGAAACCATCTTCTATCCTATCGTAGGTTTGCATGATGAGTTGGAAGTGGAAGCCGCAGATCATTTTAATTTTGTCCAAGAGGGACTTGCAGTAGATTGCCCTGCGGAAGATAATTTGATTATCAAGTGCTATCAGCGTATGCGAGCGAAATACCCGAAGATTGGTGATGTGAAGATACGTTTCAAAAAGTATATTCCTTTTGGTGCTGGTCTTGGTGGTGGCAGTAGTGATGCTGCTCACATGGCGATAGCTTTGAACGCAATTTTTGCACTTGGTTTGAGTCAGCAGCAATTAGCAGAGGAGGTACGCTCCTTAGGAGCGGACTGCCCCTTCTTTATTTACAACACCCCTTGCTATGCCGAAGGTATTGGTGACAAACTTACTCCCATTTCTTTGGATTTGAATGGCTTACGTTTGGTAATGATCAAGCCCAACTGCGGTGTATCGACCAGAGAGGCTTATAGTGGAATTATTCGCCATCCTGAGGTAGAAGGATTAATCATACGAGCATTGGCAGATGGTAAGGCGTTAGTAGATATGCGTTCGTTACTGGTCAACGATTTCGAACAAACAGTGTTCCCGCTTTACCCTGAAATCGCACAAATAAAACAGCGCCTACTAGATGCAGGCGCCGTGTATACAGCGATGTCGGGTTCAGGTTCAACAGTCTTTGGATTGTTTGAGAATGATGCGGAAGGTCGAACCGATGCCCAATTGCGATTGCTTCACGAAGAGTTTGCCTCGATGGTAATTCTCGATAATACGCTTGCCTAAACTTAAGCCTAACCCCCAACCGCGTTTCTTGCTAGTATAACCTGGGGTAAAAATACGTTTGAAATTTCTCCTGTCAATTCCCTTACCAGTGTCAGCAATATCAATATAGAGATGGTTATCAGCATGTTGCAAACTGATAGTGATACTGCCTTTACCATCCATTGAATCAATGGCATTTTTGCAGATATTTTCAATCACCCATTCAAATAATGGCACGCAGAGCATCGCTTGACAATGTTCTGCTTCTTCCGCGTGGAGCGTGTATATTATTTTACTAGATGTTCGCGTGCGCATATAATCCATTGCTGTTTGCAGCACAGGCAACACCTCATGTTGCTCCAATGTGGGTTGCGAACCAATTTTGGAAAAACGCTCGGCTATCATCTGCAATCGACGTATATCTTCATCCATCTGTGGAAGTAGCGGGTCATCAGGATAGGTCGCTTTCAGCAGTTCGTTCCACGCGTTGAGTGAGGAGATTGGTGTGCCGAGTTGGTGAGCTGTTTCTTTGGAGAGTCCTACCCATAGACTATTTTTTTCACTGCGTTGTACCATCAGCAGAGCGATAGCTGCTAATCCCGCAAGAGCAAGCATAACAATCAGCTGAATATAAGGAAAGTACGATAGCCAACGCAAAGTAGAAGATGGCTCATAATATATGTATTGCATCACCTCGTTGGAAACACGTACCTCTATCGGTTCCTGTGTAGCACGCAATTTATTGATTTTCTCAACATAAAAAGCATCTATATCGTTCTTGGGCTCTAATACATTTCGCGACAGAAGCAGATTGTAATTCATATCTACCATATAAACAGGGATGGTAGTATTACCCTCCAATATCCGTAAAATTAAATCCACATTATCATCCTCATCTGCCAAACTAAATTGGCGTGTAGCCTCCGCCCAAAGTTCAATTTTCTTCTGCTCTTCAGCCTCTAATTGTTGGACAATATTAGTGGTAACAAGCGAACTGACAATTACAACTACAATCAGTAGTAACGTAATTACAACACTCAACGCACTAGAATTTAACTTATTCATTGACCTTAAATTTGATTTCTCGGCAAAATTACATAAAAAAACGCACATATGCAAACAATCATTGCAGAAAATCCATTTTCGATACGTTTTTTAGCTTTATATAGTTAAAATAAAAGATGGACTATCACTCACATACCGCCTTTGAACTTTTCTTGCAACTTTCAACCAAAAAATTTGCATATATCGCATTTTTTTTGTACCTTTGCGCGATAATTTGTATGAATATACAAACCACAACAAGAAAACGATAAACAAATATGAAGAATATAGCATTTATAGTCAATCCCATCTCGGGAACAAAAGCGAAAAATCGCGTGGGCAAATTGATTCGTGAACTTTTGGATCTACAACAGTTTTCACCTACCGTGGTAGTTACAGAATATGCTGGACACGCCACACAACTAGCACAGCACTTCGCCTTAGAGGGGTACTATGCGGTAGTAGCTGTCGGCGGTGACGGCACGGTAAACGAAGTAGCGACTGGATTAATTGGCACAAATACTGCGCTCGGCATCATTCCAAATGGTAGCGGTAATGGATTTGCTCGGCATCTAGACATTTCTACACGTATGAATCGTGCTATTGAGATGCTGAATAGCAGTGAGGTTATCAACGTAGACTATGGCATGGTAAATGACCAGCCCTTTTTCTCCACTTGCGGTGTAGGATTTGATGCCGTAGTGGCTGAGAAATTCTCTGATACCAATCGCGGGCTTAAAGGATATGTGCAGACTATATTCAAAGACCTATTCCAATACAAGCCTGAGACTTACCACCTCACAGGCGATGGGATTGACCAAACCACCACAGCGTTTTTGGTGAGTTTCGCCAATGCAGGACAATGGGGCTACGATGCCTATATCGCACCAAAAGCCAGTGTGCAAGATGGTTGGTTGGATGTAGCAATCGTAAGCGAGTTCCCAATGACCGCTGCAGCTGGATTGGCATTAAGCCTCTTTACTAAGAATATCGACGAGAAATTGCACATGAATACGATTCGTGCTAAAGAACTGACTCTCAAGCGCGAGAGCGAAGGTCCAATGCACATCGATGGTACGCCTATCACAATGCCTGCAGAATTGCACGTAAAAATCGTAGAAGAGGGATTAAAAGTATTAGTAAAGAAGCGTTTTTAGAAAATGATCAAAAATGTGATTTTCGACTTCGGATGCGTGTTAGTGTATTGGAGTCAACATAATCTCTACGACACTCACTTCGGCAGTAAAGAGAAAACAGACTGGTTCGTGGATAATATCTGCACATGGGAATGGAACAACCAAACCGATTTAGGTAAATCTTTCGCTGAATCTGTAGCTGAGAAAGTAGCCGAATATCCTGAGTGGGAAACGGAAATACGCATGTATTGGGAACGATGGGAAGACATGCTTAACGGAGAAGTTCCTGGTATGAAAGAGTGGATATGCGAACTAAAAAATGCTGGCTATAAAGTATATGGATTGAGCAATTGGTCGCACGAAACATTTCCAATGATAAAAGACAAGTATGAAGCCTTTAGCATGATGGACGGCATCGTAATGTCTGGAGAAGAACTGATAGCCAAACCCGATTTGCGTATCTACAAAATATTGCTTGAGCGTTATGGACTGAAGGCAGAAGAGTGCGTCTTCATCGACGACCGAAAAGAAAACATCATAGCAGGGGAGCAAGTTGGCATTCGCGGTATCATCTTCGAAGATTGTGAACAAGTTAAGCAAGCGTTTCATGTATTAAACCAAAAGTCAAACGAATACTAAAAATTATGACTATAAAAATCATCAACAAGAGCAATAACCCACTGCCACGATACGAGAGTGCACAGGCAGCAGGAATGGATATCCGTTGCCACTTGGCAGAGCCAGTGACCTTGCAACCATTAGAGCGTAAACTATTGCCAACAGGTTTGTACATCGAACTGCCTATAGGCTATGAGGCGCAAATTCGTCCGCGTAGCGGACTAGCGCTCAAGCGTGGACTAACCGTGCTCAACACACCAGGCACCATTGATGCAGACTATCGCGGGGAAATTGGCGTGATACTCATCAACCTAAGTAACGAACCACAGACCATTGAGCCAGGAGAACGCATCTGCCAAATGGTGATTGCTCAACATGAGCAACCCGAATTAGAGCAAGTACAAGTCCTAAGTGAAACCCAGCGTGGTGCTGGCGGATTTGGACATAGCGGTGTGAAATAAAATGTATTTTGACCATTTACCACTTGAGTAAAACGAGATACATATGGCTGATTGTATGGGTGTTGCTATCGGGAGCAACGCTGAGTAGTGTGCATGCTAAACCGGCTGAAAAAGACACACTCAGTGTAGAAGAAGAGCAACAGTTTCTGTATTATTTCTACGAAGCACAACGCCTAATACAAAAAGAGGATATTCTGCCTGCATGGGAGCTAACGCAATTTTGCTATGCACTCAATCCTAACAATGCAACAGTCAACAACTACATGGGCGTATTCTTGGATGCATTCGATCAGAAGGCAGAAGCGATAGGATATTTCCGTAGGGCTTTCGAACTAGATCCTAACGAATATTGGTATCAATACACATTGTACCTGCTGAATAGCGAAGATAAAAAGCAGAAAAAAAATGCCATACAAAACCTAGAGATGGTCGCAAAAACCAAACTAAAAGATGAAAATGTACAAGGCATGCTGCAAAAGGCATACGTACATATAGGCGACTACAAAAAGGCATTGGCACTACAAGATCGACTAGATTCTATTGTGGGTTACAACGCCATGAGCGCCATGCAACGCTACCGGCTCAATGCGCTGATGAAAAATAGCAAACAAGCCATCTACGAAGTGGAGCGCTATCTTGAGGAAGACCCTAACGATGTGCAGTTTCAGGTATTTCGCGCACAGTTGTACGAGCAAACGCATCAGCCCTCAGAGAAAATGATTGAGGCATACACTGCTTTGCTGCGATTTGATTCACGCAACTTAATGCTGATGAATAACTTAGCATGGCACCTATGCTTATCCAACACAGATTTAGATCAGGCGGAATCATTGTCGCGCACCACCATCATGCAAGAGCCAAGCAACCCAACCTACTTAGACACCTACGCATGGATCATGTATAAGAAAGGCGACTATCAGACGGCATTTTTCTATATTCAGCGCGCACTGGAGAACGCCACAGATGAAGCTAAAGAGGAGATTACAATGCACTACAAAGCGATATTGAAAAAGTTGAAATTATGAAACGCATCATTCCCATAATAGCAATGCTAGCTCTGCTCTTGTCCTCTTGCGGAACACAGCGACAAACACAGCCTCATCGCTATCAGACGTTGAGCCAAAAAGCAAGCGCAACCTTGGAGCTAGATCAGCATAAATACACTATGGGGTGTTCAATACAGATGTGGCGCAATGAGTTGATCATACTATCCTTACAACCTATGCTTGGAATAGAAATGCTACGTATGGAAGCCACCAAAGACAGTGTAATCCTAGTGGACAAGATGAACCGACGATATACTGTGATTGCATACAATATGTTTGCTAATCAGGTAAGTCCGAAGCCATCATTCCGCCTCATTCAAGACTTCGTCAGCGCACCTATTACACCCGAAAAGGACCAGAAAAATCAAATAGACTTCTCATTTGGAAATCATACAATTCGGATTACGTGCAAGTTCTCACAACGAGAATACGACACACTAAATACACCCAAACGATTGGATTTACAGAAATACAAACAAGTATCCCTGCGCGACATATTACCCTTATGAAAAAAATAGGCATCATACATATACTCCTCTTGATAGCATTGGTGCTACCTGCCCAGAGTGTGAAGGAGTTGCAAAAGCAGCAGCGTGAACTGCAACAGCAGTTGGAAGAAACAAGCAAAATGCTCAAGCAAACCAAGCAAAACGAAACCGCTACTGTCAACAAACTCAACCTACTCAACAACGATATCAAAACCCGTAAAAAACTCATCAACTCCATCCAGTCAGAGATTAGCGGACTGAATGGCGAGATGGGGCAGCTACGTGCCAAGCGTGCTGATTTGCAAGAGCAATTAGAGGCATGCAAAGCCGATTATGCACGACTAGTACGTGAGACACACTACGCCGATATCCAGCAATCGCCACTATATTTCCTGCTTTCTGCAGAAAATTTTCAGCAGTTGATACGCCGCATTCGCTACATGCAAGAGTTTGCTGCTTATCGCAAACAGCAAGTACGACAAATCGAAAGCTTACAAACGGACATCGACATACAAAACAATCTACTCGTACAACGTCGCGACGACCGTACCAGTGCACTCAAAAAGCAAAAACGCGAACAAGAGAAATTGAGTAGCGACGAGCGTAAGCAGAAGAACATGCTACAGTCACTCAAGAAACAAGAGAAAGATCTGCTTGCTAAGCAAAAAGAGCAACAAAAGAAAGCAGATGCACTCAACAAGAAAATTGAGGAAATGATTGCCAAGCAAGTACGCACCACTACCACGCTTACCAAAGGGCAACAACTCATTGCTGGTGGATTTGAGGCCAACCAAGGACGTATGCCATGGCCTGTGGAGAAGGGCTATATTAGCGGATATTTCGGCAAGCACAAGCACCCTGTGCATGAGCACGTGACAATAGACAACAAGGGTATTTACCTCCAAACCGTTCAAGGTGGTGCCGCGCGAGCCATCTATGAGGGAGAGGTGACATGGTGCGCACAAATGAATGGCAATTATGCGGTGATTATCCAACATGGTAACTACCGTACCGTATATTCGCCACTTAAATCCATCAACGTCAAGCAAGGCGACAAAGTGACAGCAAAACAATCTATTGGCACCATTTACACAGATGCCAACGAAGATAACAAAACGGAGCTATATTTCCAACTCTACAAAGACCGCTCTATTTTGAACCCAAGTTTGTGGTTAGCGCAATGATGATTGATACGTTTAGAATTTAAAGCATATGAAGAAAAATAAAATAATATTACTGCTAGTCTGCTTAGTAGCATTCTGCAGCTGCAAACAAAACGATTGGCTTGATTGGAAAGCACAAAACGAACTATGGCTCATTCAAAATGCTCAACAAGAGGGAGTTATAACAACCCCCACTGGATTGCAATACAAGTGTATTGAACCAGGATTGCCTAATTATGCCCGTCCTGATGATGCTAAAATGGTAACTATCAGTTATGCAGGCGAACTAATCAATGGTTATGCGTTTGATGCCAACGAGAATTACTCAGGCTATGTCAACAGTTTTGTACCTGGTTTCAGCGAAGGTCTAAAAAAAATGGAGAAATATGGCATCTATGAACTATATATCCCATATTCATTAGGATATGGTGTAAAAGGTGCTGGTACTGAAGGCACAAGCAGCCATATCCCCCCCTACTCTACACTGATTTTCACAGTAGAATTGCATGATGTCAATTGATGAAACGCCATAGCATCATATTATTGCTCATTGCATGTCTTGGCATCGGCTGCGAAGATACCAATTTTCGTTCATCCGTACCCAATGTACCTGTGAGTTACAACCTGTACATCACACGTGAGCATCCACATTTCATCATCGACAATGGTTTCCAAACCATGACCATTACCGAACACAAATTCGAGCGCGAATACATCGGCTACGCAGGCCTACTAATATGGGTCGGCATGGATGGACACTATCATGCAGCCGACCTATGCTGCCCACATTGCCTTAAACCCAAAAGGCCTGTAGCAATCGACGGACTATATGCCGTGTGTCCGCTTTGTGACGAACATTTCGATTTGGGCTACGGCTATGCTGTACCTACCAAAGGGATCACTCGCGAACCGCTCCGCAAATACCAAGCGCTCACACAACAAACAGCCACGGGATTAACTCTCCGTATCACCAACTAAACGTTTACCATCCATGCTCTCCATCTACAACGCCTCTGCTGGAAGTGGCAAGACTTTTGCCCTCACACGCGAATACCTGCGCATGTTGCTTCGCGACACGCAAGGCGTTGATGATAAGCGACTTCCACATAGTCGAATCTTGGCTGTAACCTTCACAAAAAAATCCACTGCCGAGATGAAGGAGCGCATCCTACGCGAGTTATATACCCTATCCACCGCCCCTAACCAATCCGACTATATCAAGGATTTTTGCCAAGATGCCACATTGAATTTAACCAAAGAGCAGATTCAACAACGTGCGCAGCACTTGCTGGTGGGAATCTTACAAGACTACACACGCTTTTCTGTCTCCACCATCGATGGGTTCTTCCAACAAGTCATCCGCACTTTTGCTCGGGAGCTCGGACTTTCTGCCACATACGACCTCTCGCTAGACGGCGACGAGATGATTCAGCAGGCAGTGGATGACATCTTCAAGCGTATCCGACAAGAACATAGCGATGACAAGGACCTCATAGAATGGATGATGGATTTCATTCAGAAGAACATTGATGATGACCACCAATGGAATCCCAATAGTGCAATCAAGGGTTTTGCCAAGCAACTGCTCCGCGAACAAGTCATATTACGAATGCCCGAGTTGCAACAAGTCTTCTCCGACAAGAGTTTTATGCGACAATATCGCTCCAATCTGTTGCAAATATGCCAGGATAAAGAGCAAGCCGTAGCGCAACTGCTTACGCAAGCAACTGCCATATTTTCCACCCAACAAGGCTGGCAAACCAACATACTCAAAGCATTCCAAAAATCACCAGAAGAATGGCTAATGGGTAATATGGGCAAGACATTCTTCAATATCCTCGACAATCCAGCCAGCATCTTCGTTAAGGGCAAGACTACCAAAGATGAACAACAGATCCTGCTCGCTATCTACGAGCAGCAACTTGCTCCTATATTCCTATCGCTCAACGAATTATGTACAGGTACATCTGCGCAAGATTACGCGACTGCCAAAGCGATTCTTCCACACCTCTACACATTAGGAATCCTGCAAGATGTGGCAAAGCAAATCGAGGATACCAATCGCAATCTGGGGCGTTTGCCTATATCCGAAACCAACCAATTAGTACACCAAATCATCGACGGACAAGATACACCATTCATCTACGAACGCTTCGGACAGTACTTTCGTCACTATATGATTGATGAGTTTCAAGATACCAGCGCATTGCAATGGGAAAACTTCATGCCGCTCATTCGAGAAAGCGAGAGCTATCAAGCTGACAACCTCATCGTGGGTGATGTCAAGCAAAGTATCTATCGTTTCCGCAACTCCGACTGGAGTCTGCTCAAGCATCTCCACGAGCAGTTTCCCAGCCACAAAGCATACCACATGCCTCACAACTGGCGCACAGCACCGGTCATCATCGAGGAAAACGAAAAACTCATACAGCAATTCACCACGCACGTTGCGAAGAACATATGCGACAAATACAATCAACCTGATTTAGGAACAGACATTTACTACATATTTGATCCCGCATACATGCACCAAGAGCCAGCCAAAAACTATGCTGGCTATTTCCATATGCAGTTCTTCGATGGCAATGATGCAGAAGAGCAAACCCTCAACAACTTGCACCTCCAACTACAATCTTTCCTTCAAGAAGGCATTGAACTAAAGCGAGTTACGTTGTTAGTTCGCTACACCCACGAGGCTATCAATCTTGCCCATTTCCTCATCAGCAAGGGCTATAATGTGCAATCATCCGAAGGCCTACAAATTGGTTCGCATCCAGCCATACAACTTCTCATCAACTTGCTCAAACAGGACAACACTCAACTCAACACCATCGACCAAGCATACATCCATCAAACTTACGGGCAACTCACTCCCGAGCAAACCAACAGCATACTTCAAGCCCAGCACTTACCTCTTTACGAGCAAGTTCAAACGCTTATCAACCTACTACAACTCACTCAGCAAGAAGGAGTTGCACCATACTTAACCGCTTTCCAAGACCTCATCTATCAATTCACCAAAAGTCGTGTAGCGGACCGAAAAGCGTTTCTTGAATATTGGGAACGAAAAGGTAAAAACAAAACCATTGCGGCATCCCAAACAGCCGATACCATACGTATCATGACCATTCATAGCAGCAAAGGCTTGGAGTTTGACATCGTATTCATCCCATTCTTTACATGGGAACTCACCAAAGAACGAGCAAGCGATATCATCTGGTGCGTACCTCAAACACCGCCATTCAATCAGTTGCCTCTGGTGGCTGTACATCCATCTAAGAAACTGCTACAATCACATTTTACGAACGAGTATATTCAAGACAAGTTAGCACAAACCATTGATAATCTAAACCTTACATACGTAGCCATCACACGTCCTAAGTACCGTCTATACATCTACGGACAACTCAATAGCCGCTCCGCCCATAGTGTGGGAGCAGAGGTATTTGCGCTCTACAAAGACCTACTCAATGACCAACTCACCTACTGCAAACCAGCGGAAGGCACACCAGCCCCGCTTCCTCCACTCAAACCAGAAACTACGACTACCTATCCTGCTACATATATCGCAGAACCTATCCGCTCGCGCCTCACACTACGCAGCCGAGCAGAAGATGATTTTGCTCCTGACACACCGCTTGCAACCGTTGATTTGGGTATTCTCATGCACCTATGGCTATCATATATCCGCACATGGGACGATGCCGAACCTACACTTGCTAAACTTATCAGACAAGGTCAAGTTACTGATAATCAAGCACAAGAGATGCGCCAACAGTTACAAAAGCTACAAGAACTTATCGCGCGTGAGAACCACCACGATTGGTTCTCCAACCAATATACCATTCTATCCGAACAAGACATCATCACCCCTTCGGGCAATATGCAACGCCCTGATCGTGTGATGATTAGCGGGAAACATGCCATTGTCATCGACTATAAGTTCGGACACGAACAACCCACATCCCACCTCGAGCAGGTGCGTGACTACATCTCATTACTCCGCCAAATGGGCTACACCACCGAGGGCTATATCATCTACAACGCATTACAAACTATTCACTCCATACAATGATCACAACCGAACAAGTAATATCCATTGGTCGCATCACCCGCACACACGGCAAACGTGGTGAAATTCAATGCCTTACCACCAACGAATATTGGGACAACGCAGAGGCTACCTTCCTCATCCTCAACATCGACAATATCCTCGTTCCCTTCCGCGTACTCGATTGGCGCGGCAAAGGTAGCGATTCGCTTATCTTCCAACTCGATCGTATCAACGACGAGCAATCGGCGCAGCAACTCATTGGTTGTCAAGCTTATATGCTCGCGTCCAACCTCAGCGAAGACGACGAACTATTACCTACTTGGCAGAGTCTCACGGGCTACCGCGTACTCGACACCGACCAAGGCGAACTCGGCACTATCATACACGTAGATGAGACCACCATCAACACACTCATCACACTCGACAACGACCAACTTCTTCCACTCCATGAAGATTTCATCATCGACATCGATCAAGAAAACAAACTACTAACTATCTGCTTACCCTTTATCTTTCACGCACAATAGACGCACTATTCACGCACAATACACGCACAATAAACGCACAATTCGTTACCCATCTGTTAGCAATGCAAAAGACTACTATACAAGAGATGAACCGCCTCACCCCAGAGGCATTCCACGAAGCTAAGAAAGTACCTCTCATTGTGGTACTCGATAATGTCCGCAGCCAACACAATATTGGCGCTGTCTTCCGCACAGCAGACGCATTTTGCCTGCAAGGTGTATGGCTATGCGGTATATGCTGCTGCCCACCCAACAACGAGATCCACAAGACAGCCCTCGGTGCAGAGCTCACTGTGGACTGGCGTTATTTCGAGCATACTTTAGATGCAGTCAAAGCGCTACAAGCCGATGGTTACACCGTCTATGCCATCGAGCAGGCACATGGTTCAACCATGCTTAACGACCTGCAACTCCCTCAAAATCAAAAGACTGCCATCATCATGGGGCACGAAGTATTCGGCGTACAACAAGAGGTGGTTGATGCTGCTAATGGCTGTATCGAAATTCCGCAGTATGGCACCAAGCACTCGCTCAACGTCAGTGTCACTGCTGGCATCGTAATGTACCAACTCAGCAACATGCTCCGCTAACCCAAATTACTAACCCAAGACTTCGCCCCTAAGTTAGGGGAGATGGCTGAAAGCCAGAGGGGTCTGCTAATTCATCATTCAAAATTAATAATTCAAAATTAATATCCATCCTCGCTCCTGCCCGCGACTTAGAGGTAGGTATAGCAGCCATCCAAGCGGGTGCTGATGCGGTGTATATCGGTGCGCCCGAGTTCGGTGCGCGCCAAGCAGCAGGCAACTCCTTAGAAGACATCGCCGAATTGGTCCTATACGCCCATCGCTTTGGTGCTCAGGTACTTGTAACGCTCAACACCCTACTCCACGACGACGAATATCCTCGCGCGTGTGCGCTCGCGCACGAGTTATATAAGGTGGGAGTGGATGCACTCATCATCCAAGACCTCAACCTCCTCAACTACGACCTTCCTCCCATTCGCCTGCATGCCTCTACACAATGCGACAATCGTACCCCTGAGCAAGTACTTCATTTGCAGCAATTGGGCTTCCGCCGCGTAGTTCTCGCCCGCGAACTATCCATTGACCAAATCAGAGAAATCAACTACACTATACAAAACTCTCCCCTTGAAGGGGAGTTGGAGGGGTCCATCGAACTCGAGGCCTTTGTCCACGGTGCCTTATGCGTGAGCTATAGTGGCCGTTGTTACCTCTCTGAGGCACTCATGGATCGTAGTGCCAACCGCGGATGTTGCGCACAACTATGCCGACAACGATACGACCTGCTCGACAAAAATGGCAATGAGATTCTGGATATCCATGGCGCCCCTATCCACCAACGTTACCTACTCTCGCTCCAAGATATGGACCGCAGCCAGCACCTGGCTCAGATGATAGAGGCAGGCGTGACCACTTTCAAGATTGAAGGTCGATTAAAAGACCGCGATTATGTCACCAACATCGTTGCATACTATCGCCAATTGCTTGACCAACTGATAGATAGCAACCCTGCATTGGCACAGGCATCTACTCCATCCGTCTATCATTACGACTTTACTCCAAACCCTGCTAAAACCTTCCACCGCGGACAAACCGACTACTTCTTGCATGGTCGCACCCCCAACATGGCCAATTGGCAAACACCTAAATCCACTGGCGAGAAGATTGGTAAGGTCATTGCTACCCGACACAACGCCATCTGCGTAGAACTTGCGCATGGCATTACCCTCCACAATGGTGACGGCATTTGCTATGGTGACAAAGGTTTCGCTATCAACCGCATAGAAGGCGACTGGATTTATCCCAACCTTCAACCATCCTCCCTTGAAGGGAGGTCAGGAGGATCGCTTCCCAAAGTCGGCACTAACTTATACCGCAATCTCGACAACGAATTTCTGCGTTCGCTTCGTGCTGAACGCAAAATACCTACAGCAATTCGCTTTGAGGCTATAGCAGATGGTTATCGTTTGACAATAGGAGATTACAGCGCTACTTTCGTGGCTGAGCATCAACCAGCCACCAACCCACAGCGCGCATTACAAACTATCGTTCAGCAACTTAGTAAACTCGGAGATACGGATTTCGTAGCCAAAGACGTCCAAGTCTTTGCTAACGAACAGCCATGCTCCGACACTTTCCCATATTTCATTCCAACCAGCCAACTCAACCAATGGCGCAGAGAGGTCATTAACAAACCATCAACTGTCAACGCTCAACTATCGTACACGAGCTCTGCGAGTGATCGTTCGAGCATATGCGAGATAAGAACTGCCAACTGTCAACTGTCAACTGTCAACTGCCAACTGCCAACTGCCCTCATGACCTGCAAATACTGCATACTCCATGAGTTAGGTCATTGCCGCAAGATCAACCCTATGGCAAACGAACCTCGCTATCTCCGTTTGCAAAACGGCACACGCCTGTCCCTCGAGTTCGACTGTAAAAACTGCGAAATGCGCATCTCTAAACACTAAACTCTAAAGACTAAACACAATTATGGCCGCACATCAAGTAAACGTTTATTTCTGGCTCATCGACACCATTGCATCGGGCAATCTCACCCGCGATGACATCAACCGCCGTTGGGCACATTGCCGCTACAACGATAATCACGAAGAGGAGTTCCCCGAACGTAAGTTCCACCGCTACAAGGAGGAGATACAAGAGATTTTTGATGTAGACATCCGTTGCAGTAAGTCGCGCGGTAATGTCTATTACATTGAGAATAAGGACGATATATCTGGTGGCACACGCCAATGGTTCCTCAATGCCATGGCTGTTCACTCCATGATGGACCAAGCCAAGGACATCACCGACTGCGTTCTCTACGAAGATATCCCTGAAGGCACGCAGTACCTTAGTCTCATTGTAGATGCTATTCGCCACCGCACGCAACTGCAACTCACCTACCACAGTTTCAACCGCCAAGAGCAGTACGAATTGACCCTGTCGCCCTACTGCCTCAAGGTTTTCAAGCAGCGATGGTATGTAGCGGGTTGCCCATCCACACATCCTAACGAAACACGCATCTATGCCCTGGATCGCGTACAAACGATGCGTCCTACTGACCAAAACTTCATCTATCCTAAGAAGTTTGATGCCAAAACATTCTTCGCCCCATACTATGGTGTATTCCGCAACGCAACACCTACCAAAGTCATCATCGAAGCAACACCCGCTTCCACACAGTTCCTTCGTCTCTTGCCTTTGCACGATTCGCAAAAGGAACTTCGCCAATTCCACGGCAACACATTCTTCGAATATTATATTGCCCCTACTCTTGATTTCATACAAGAACTTCGCACCCACGGCACGGATATCCGCGTGCGCGAACCAGAAGAGTTGGTAGCCATCTTCCGCAACGAAGCCCAAAAAGCCTACGAGATGTACTGTGTTTAAGGTAAACTTAAACCCAGCCTCTAAACCCTAAACCGTAGCGGTTTACCGCGTCCACTAAACAAAAAAATGCACTTTTCTCAAAAAAAAGTGCATTTTTTCTTAGATACTGACAAGTTTTAGCAGTCTACTATAGTACCTTTGCACCGTCAAACAAAAAATACAAACTCCGACAGCGAGCTCTGTGAGCGGTCTGACAGCAAAGCGGTCTAACTTCTAACAGCAAAGCGGTCTAAAATTTAACTATTATGCAACTCGAATTTAACTTCAACCAACCCACACTGCAAGACACTGCAAAGGACTTTTTCAGCAACATGTATAGTATCCTCATCTGGATGCAAATCATAGCCAACCCAATATAATATTCACTTTCATTTTTTTTCAAGATTATGACAACTACTACCAACAAGGTGAATACCTTCACCACCAACCAATCATCCAAAATGCAAGACTATCGTGCTCACCTTCGTACCATTACCAATGGTTTAGTCGAAATGGCCAAAGCTGCTGGTCGCAGCAAATTTACCTGCAACCAACTGCTGCGCGAGTGCTACAACCTTGTGGATGCGGAGCTAAAGACCTACGAGCAATGGAAAGAAGAGGGTGCTTATGTACGCCGCGGACAGCATGCCTACCTGTTTTGGGGCACACCTGTCACCAACGAACGAGGCTTCAAGTACTGCCCAGTTGAGTTCCGCTTTTGCCGCGAGCAAGTACGCTTCACCACACAACAATAAACACTAAACTGTAGCGACCTGCCGCGTTCACTAAACAAAAACAAAGGCTACCCAAATTGGATAGCCTTTGTTTTTATATGGACATCAGAATTACTTCACTTGTGCACCAAGCACATTGTAGATATTCTCGCCACGGATGATCAATACCTGACCATTCTCAATCACTTTCACAGGAGTAGCACCTACAGTTACATTATCTACAGCAGTTGCACTTGCAAGTGTTACAACGATTTGAGTAGCACGAACTTGGTTGGCACTTGCTGTAAAGGTAATAGTAGCTGCATCACCAGTCCATGTACCTACAGCCGCACCATCATGACCATACTCACCTGTAGATGCTGTGAAGCAACCAGGACCATACTTCTCATCGCCATTGGCTGTACAAGTAAACTCAATCTTAGCAATATTGCCTACAGTTGAAGTAACTGTCAGAGTTTGGTTCTTGTAAATACGGTAGTGGTGTTCATTATTATAAGTGCCAAGAAGACCAGAACTTACAGTTATAGT
Source organism: Paludibacteraceae bacterium (assembly GCA_017546705.1). GTDB lineage: Bacteria > Bacteroidota > Bacteroidia > Bacteroidales > Paludibacteraceae > Colicola. Next base: position 6,297 of record JAFYSB010000008.1, on the reverse strand, counting down.
AAGACCTTCTTTGGTGATTGTAAATTCTTGTCCTGAAGCACCTTCGGTGTAGACAATTGCATTACCTTGATCGGTATCAGCATCAAATACGATAGCGCCGTTAGTTGGAGGGGTTGTACTTTCCTCTGAGAATGCGATTTCTTCATCAGTATCTACATCATAGCCCCATACATACATTACATCGTTGAATTTGTATGTCTTGCCATCTGCACCTACAAATGAACCGGTGAAAGAATAATTACCCTCTGTATCTACATTCTTAATGGTTACAGTACCTAATGCTTCACCCATTTCAATAGAGTCGTTTGCACTTGTCCACAAACCGGCATAAAGCAAATCGTATGTACCATTCAAGGCTGTTTTGCTATTTGCCTTAACTGCGACATACAATTCAGGATATGTATACTCGTATGTATCAGGATCTACATCCACATACATATCAAAGTCAAAATAACCTATTTCATCCTCTGTATAATAATATGCATCTGCATATTGCATACCTTTAACATTCACCACATTAGAAACTTCACTTAACAACTCAATAGAAGTTGGAGATTTGATACCTGGAACAGAGAAATACTTCTGCAAACTACCACAAATCAACACTTCTTGACCATGCATATCTGGATTCTCTGGCAAGTTGAAGTTAGTGCGTAAATCGCCTGCAGGCAATTGCACAGGAACGCATTTTGCCACATCGGTAATATCAACACTTGAAGCTACGATGAGGTTAGTACCATAAGTGTATTGTTCACCTGTTGTTGAGTTAGAACTTGGTGTAAATGGAGCGTCAAACTCAGCACCTGACTCTAAAGAAGCACCATTCACTTGACCCACAATAAATGCTTTTACATAATAAGGACCAGCAAAGTTGTTATTCAAAAGAAGTACGTCCTCTACAGTAAATGGGTTCTCCTTTGTTCCATCACCAGTCAAACCTTCTGGCAAACTTGGCTTCTCACCTTCTTCGCCTACGGTAATAATGGTCATACTACCACCTGCAGTAGTCTCTGGAGTATTACCATAATAGTTTACCAAGTTACCTTTAACCTCAATATAATCGTTTACTTTTACGGCTTGGTCTGCTGCATTCACTGGTTTCACACGGAAAGCAAGAAATACCTGCCCACCACCTTTTTCGTCTGCCATCCAGCAAGATACGTTGCCATATTGAGTGGTATAAGCCTCTTTAATCTCTGTTACATAACCACGAATGGTGTATGTCTCTGTAGTAGCAGTTTCACCAGTAGCCTTGCAGATCTCTACTGCTTGTGCACAAGTGATCACGCCTTCTGCTGGAGGTACAGTACCTGTACTATCGTTGTCGTTGCCACCACCATTGCCACCGCCAGGGATTACATCGCCGTCAATCGCTACAACGATCTGACTAGCACGCACTTGGTTAGTAGTTGCAGAGAAGGTAATCTCAGTTGCGCTACCTGTCCATGTACCTACTGCTCCTGAATAGGTATAGCTACCGTCAGCAACTGTGAAACAACCAGGACCATACTGAGCGTCTCCTTCTGCAGTACATGTAAATTGAACAGAAGTAATAGCACCTACTGTTGACTTAATGGTCAATGTTTGACTCTTGTAAATACGATAGTGTGTTTCTCCACTGAATGTACCAAGACGACCTTGAGTTACATCCAATGTAATACCATCTTTCGTAACTGTAAAAGCTGCAGCTGTCTCAGTTGCATTACCTTTGTCTGCATCGGCATCAAAAGTAACCACTGCACCAAAGCTCATCACTGTCATGAGCATTGCGCTGAGTAAAAGAGTAATTTTTTTCATACTGAAATTAATTTAAGTTAATATTAATGTTTATTTTTACTTTATTCGCATAAAAAGTGTACAAAGGTACAAATAATTATTCACATATGCAAAAAAATTTGCATTTTTCCTCAAAAAGTTGTACCTTTGCGCCAAATTACGAAACTATGGCAAAAATTCTTGTTATTGATGACGAACGTGCGATTCGCAACACCCTCAAGGAGATTTTAGAGTTCGAAGGCTACACCATCGAACTGGCAGAGAATGGTCGTTTAGGGTTAGACAAGGCGATCAACACCACCTACGACCTCATCTTCACCGACATCAAGATGCCCGAGATGGACGGCATGGAGTTTTTGCATGCCTACCGCAGCGCCTGCGCACAGCAGGGGGCAGAAGAGGCACCTGTAGTCATGATCACAGGTCACGGCTCGGTGGACAACGCCGTGGAAGCACTCAAGAGTGGCGCCTTCGACTTCATACAGAAGCCCCTGGATCTCAATCGATTACTACTCACCACCAAGCACGCGCTGGATCACAAATCACTAATCAAAGAGACCAAAGTCCTACGCAAGAAAATCAGCAAACGCTACCAAATGATTGGCGAGAGCGCTGCCATCGCTCGCGTACGCGCTACCATTGACAAGGTAGCTGCCACCGAAGCACGCGTACTCATCACAGGTGCCAACGGCACGGGCAAAGAGGTAGTAGCACATCTCATCCACGAGAACAGCACCCGCGCCAAAGCCCCAATGGTAGAGGTCAACTGCGCCGCCATACCTAGCGAACTCATTGAGAGTGAGCTCTTTGGGCACACCAAAGGCAGTTTCACCAGTGCCATCAAAGATCGTGCGGGCAAGTTCGAGCAAGCCGATGGTGGCACGCTCTTCCTCGATGAGATTGGCGACATGAGCCTCTCGGCACAAGCCAAGGTACTACGTGCATTGCAGGAGAACGAGATTACCCGCGTCGGTAGCGACAAACCCATCAAGGTCAACGTCCGTGTCATCGCTGCCACCAACAAGGATTTGCAAAAGGAAATAGCCGAAGGTCGTTTCCGCGAGGACCTCTTCCACCGCCTCAACGTCATTCCTGTCCACGTACCTTCGCTCGACAACCGCAAAGATGATATCCCATTGCTAATCAACCATTTCAACGAGCTCATCTGCTCCGAACAAGGTTGGCGCACCAAGACCTTCGATGCATCCGCCATCGCCCAACTGCAAGAGCGCAGCTGGCACGGCAACATCCGCGAACTCCGCAACGTGGTAGAGCGACTCATCATACTTGCGGGCGACACCATCACCGACCAAGACGTTGCAGACTACGCCTAACCATGCTCCGCGCCCTTTCCATAATCAACTACAAGAATATCCGTGAAGCGCAACTCAGCTTCTCGGACAAGCTCAACTGTTTCATTGGGCTCAACGGACAGGGCAAGACCAACGTACTAGACGCTATCTACTACCTGAGCTTCACCAAATCGGCGTACAACACCATCGATAGCCAAAACATCACCCACGACCAGGACATGGCGATGATCCAGGGCACCTACCACCTCCATCATCACGACGAGGCGGAGGTCATCACCTGCGGCATCAAACGCGGAGTGAAGAAGCAGTTCCGCCGTGGTAAGAAAGACTACCAACGCCTCATCGACCATATCGGTCTCATTCCGCTGGTCATGGTCTCACCTCAAGACAGCGAACTCATCTCCGATGGCAGCGACGAGCGTCGCCGTTTCATCGATGGTGTCATCTCGCAATACAACCGCCCCTACTTAGAGCACCTCACGCAGTACAATGCGCTTCTCAAACAGCGCAACTCCCTGCTCAAGCAGCACGCCGATACGCCTGCCAACCTATTACCCATCGAACTCTTCGAGGTACTCGAGCAGCAGCTCAATCAGCACGCGCAGCCCATCTACCAAGCGCGCCAACGCTTCATCGAGCAGTTCACACCCTATTTCCAACAAGTCTATTCTGCCATCTCCGACAACCAAGAGCAGGTGCAGCTCAGCTACACCTCCCAGCTCCACGAGCGCGACCTCATACAGGCTTTCTCGCGCACACGCTCGCGCGATATTATATTAGGTTGGACATCCCAAGGTATCCACAAGGACGAACTCGAGATGTCGCTCGGCGACTACCCTATCAAGCGTGTAGGCAGCCAAGGGCAACAAAAGACTTTCCTGCTGGCGCTCAAACTCGGCCAAGCACTCTTCCTCAGCGATACCCGCGTACTCAACCAGCGCCCCATCTTGCTCCTCGACGACATCTTCGACAAACTTGATAGTCAGCGCGTTGAGCGTATCATCCACTTGGTCAACGGTCCCGATTTCGGACAAATCTTCATCACCGACACCGACCGCCAGCACCTCACCCACATCCTGCAAGATGCTCCTCACGAGCCTCATATCTTCCACGTACACGCAGGCGAAATCCATAGGGGATAAAATATTTTTTTGCTTTTTTTTGCATATATGAAAAAAAAGTTGTAATTTTGCGCGATTTTTGTGAAAATACGCGCGAAGGCGCAATAACTAGTTAAAATACTATGAACAAACCCTTTAAGTATGCCATCATTGGCGGATTAGTACTTTTCATCGGATTATGCATCCCCTTCCAATTCGTAGGAAGGTCTAACGGTAGTTTTTCATTTACAAAAACTACCGATTATTCGTTTACCACCCAAGGCAATCCATCTGCACGATTCTCATCGTCATTCCATTCTGTAGCTCCTATGCCCTATATCGGCTTGGGTAATGCTACTGCTGCCCACTCCACTGCTTGGAGCCAACCAGCACAAGCTGCCATGACGATGCCTTTGGACTTCAACACCACCCAATGGACGCCTTCTGCGCCTAAGGCCGTGTTAGAGCAAGACTTCGGAGGAACCTTCATCGCTGCTGCTAACAACAAGCAAACTACTGCTCACTACGCAGCAGTTATGCAGCAGCCACAACGTAGCGCAGCGCAACGCTCCGCAGCTACTGCTGTATCGGCGCAAGCCACTGGCAAGGACAATGCACCTGCTGCTATGCGTGCACCACGCTATACAGCGCACCAATCATCTGTGCAAGAGCCATTTAGCAACGAGTTGCCAAGCGAATCCAATACCTCTTTCGCAGGTAGCACTCCTGATGGTATCTCCAATCGCAAGAACGGCTTTATCAATCCTGCTGATCCAGGCGACCGCTCTGAAGAGTCACCCGTAGGCGAACCATGGATAATGCTCATCTTTGCTGCCGCAGCAGCATTGACCATCACCTTGCGCAAACGCCTGCAAAAGGCGCAAGCGTAATGTGTTGGCATTCCGTTGTATGCCCCTTGTATGCCACGTAGGATCATTGGAACCTCATTGGAAGCTGATTGGAACCTGATTGGAACCTCACCGAAACTTTACCATAGTATCTCCGTAGTATCCCCATAATATCACTATCCGACCTATTAGACCAATTCCACCAATTAGACTAATTAGTCCAATTCGACCAATCCCACCAATTAGACCAATCCCCTCACCGCCAAGGGTCCGCTATCCCTTCGGCGGAAGAAAAAATAACAAAATAACATAGAATTAACATAAAATAAATAACTTAGGAACGCGAAGCCACTAACGTGCAGCCCGAAGCGTCTTTCCAACGGAATACAAAGCGACAAAGAATATGAGCCAAGACATCCAAATACAACTCTTTGACAGTGCGAAAGTGCGCGTTGTGTGGGATGATGAGAAGGAAAAATACTTCTTCTCCGTAGTGGATATTGTCAGCGTATTGACTGAAAGTGCCGATGGACGCACATATTGGAAAGTACTAAAGAATCGCCTTGTCAAAGAAGGAAATGAAACGGTTACAAATTGTAACCAGTTGAAACTTCCTGCTTCCGATGGCAAAATGCGACTGACAGATGTCGCTGATTTAGAGGGCATTTTGCGTATCGTGCAGTCTATCCCCAGCAAGAAAGCAGAGCCCATGAAGCGTTGGTTGGCACAAGTAGGTAGCGAGCGTATTCAGCAGATGATTGACCCTGAGCAAGCTATCCAACAAGCTGTAGCGGATTACAAAAAATTGGGATATTCCGACAAATGGATTGCTAATCGCGTAAAGTCCATAGATGCCCGAAACGAGTTAACCAATGAATGGAAACGTTCGGGTATGACCGAGGGACGGGACTTTGCCATATTGACTGATTTAATCACTAAAACGTGGAGTGGAAAGACAACCAAGGAATACAAACGTTTCAAAAGACTAACCAAAGAAAACTTGCGCGACAACATGTCCACTATCGAATTGGCGCTTAACACTTTGGCTGAGGCATCTACCACAGAGATTTCCAAGCGCAGGAGTCCCAAAACGCTGAAGCAAAATATGCAAATAGCAAAAGAGGGTGGCAATGTAGCGAAAGCTGCTCGCCAACAATTGGAGAGTACAATTGGCGAGAGCGTAATCACTTCTGCCAAAGCAAGTGATTACATCCGTCCAATTGAAGAAACCACAGCAAAAGAATTGGAATAACGCACCCA
>JAFYSB010000055.1 GCA_017546705.1 Paludibacteraceae bacterium | reverse complement strand
CTTGAATTTTGCAACGATTATCTTCGATGAAGGACGATTCTACTACTAATTTGAGGTCATTAAACAAATTTTGTAGAGAAACATTTTGTCGTTTCGATTTTTTGTTGTAATTTTGCATGCGAGTTAGGATTGTCTTGTTTTTTGTTTATTTTTTTTTGCACTACAAAGTTACAAAAAATACATGATAAATCCTAACTTTTTTGTATTTATTTTTCAATAAAATAACTGAAAATCACACAGTTAAAGCGAATAAACAAGTGGTGTTTATAGGAGAGTTTATTCGCGCACATTGACACTTTTCCTGCACGAAATTTGAATAAGAACCTTCATTCCGCTGTTAATTACGTAGGATATACGTAACATATACGTAAGATATACGTAGGATATACGTAGGATAACCGAGTTGTTAACCTGAGAATACCATATCTTCCTCCTGCCTTCTGCCTGCTTCTTTCCCCTTTCTTTCTCGTTACCATCTCGATACCACTCCGTTACCACTGTATTACCATCCAATACTTTCCCCGTCTCTACACTCTACACCTTACACCTTTCTCTAAACACTAACCAGTAGCGCAGCGTTCACTAAACACTAAACACTAAACTCTAAACCGTAGGCACTTAGTGCCGTTCGCTAAACAAAAATTGCATTTCTCTTGCAGATATGCGATTTTTTTTGTACCTTTGCGCCCAAATACATATATTTGAGAAAATGAAAGTACTTGTAGCAACAGAAAAACCCTTTGCCAAAGTGGCAGTGGATGGTATTCGTGAGGTGGTAGAATATGCTGGTTATCAGCTCGTTTTGCTGGAGAAATACCACTCGAAAGACCAATTGATTGAAGCCGTAGCCGATGTGGACGCGCTCATTATTCGCTCGGACAATGTGGACGCTGATGTGTTGGACGCTGCCAAGAACCTTAAGATTGTCGTTCGCGCAGGCGCAGGATATGATAATATTGATCTCGCTGCGGCTACTGCGCATAAGGTAGTGGCAATGAATACACCAGGACAGAACTCCAACGCCGTGGCAGAATTGGCCCTCGGCATGATGGTGATGGCAGTGCGCAATCTATACAACGGTACCAGTGGCACGGAGCTCAAGGGTAAGAAACTGGGTATCCACGCCTATGGCAATGTGGGACGTAATGTGGCACGCATCGCTAAAGGATTCGGTATGGATATCTACGCATACGACGCTTATTGCCCAGATGAGGTGATGCTGGCAGAAGGAGTGACCCCCCTACATTCGGCAGAAGAACTCTATTCGACCTGTCATATCGTGAGCTTGCATATACCAGCTACGCCCGAAACAAAAGGCAGTATCAATAAGGCCTTGCTCAGCCGCATGCCTAAAGGCGCTGTGCTGGTGAATACCGCCCGCAAAGAGGTTATCAATGAGGAGGAGTTGATCCAATTTATGCAAGAGCATAAAGACTTTGTGTATATGACTGATGTGATGCCAGCAGCTGATCAAAAGATGCGCGAACTCTTCGTAGAACGCTACTTTGCTACACCCAAGAAGATGGGCGCGCAGACCGCCGAAGCCAATATCAATGCTGGTATCGCTGCGGCAAAGCAAATCGTGGACTTCTTTGATAATGGCGTGACCAAATTCCAAGTGAATAAATAAAATGAAGAAAATACTACTGGTATTGACATTATTTATTGCTACTGTTTCCTATGCATTAGATATTGAATGTGTGGGAAATGCGCAACAATTAACCCACAATGGCGATACGCTGTTCCTCTTTGAGAATAATCCAGAGTTGAAGTCCAAGATCGGTGCGATTGATTGGTATCGTTTGCCCGATACGGTGCATGCGGTGCAGAACAACACCGACTACCTATATCCTGAGCATGGGGCGGGATATATGCTCAAAAAAGGGCATCTCCGCGAGTATTTTTGGGTGTTTGACTATACACAATTGCGCGCTGATGTGCATGCCATAGAGGCTACGCCATCGTGTGATAATACAGTGCTTACATTGACTGGAGCAGTCCCCGCTATGCAATATGAGAACCGCTATAGGCAGAGTAAGACCTATCCGCGCCAATGTAGCGTGAGCTATATGAACTCGCAATGGAGCAAGGATAGCGAACAGTGGGTGGATTCGGCAGTGGTGGAGCAGGTAGCATTCAAAGACGTGATCACAGTAGGGGCAACGCCTGTAGCAACCGCCTTTACGATTCGTGATGCGCTATTGGATTCGCTGGGGCTGGTGGAAGATACGTTGGTGTCACCAGTGATTGAACCTATCGCGTTGAAAGCCAATCCGTTGGCAGTGGTTACTACACGACCAAATGAGAAGTCTAATGAGGTGGACCGACCTGTAGATCCAGAGACATTGATCAATCGTTCTGCACCATTGGAGGTGTATTTTAGAAGCAATGCGCTCAACTCGGAGTACTACAAATGGGATTTGTACAAGGGTACCGATAAGATACTTTCACGCGCGGAAGCGGAACATCGCTATACCTTCATGGAGCCAGGAGCGTATCGCGCGGTAGTGGCGATCAGCAATGACGATTGTCAATTGGATTCGGTGGAGTTTACTATCAATGTCAGCGAATCGATGTTGGCTGTGCCTAATACCTTTACTCCTAACGGCGATGGCGTGAATGACGAGTTTCGTGTATCGTATCGTTCGTTGAAGGAGTTCCATTGCTGGGTGTATAACCGTTGGGGACATTTGGTGTATCAATGGACCGATCCAGCTAAAGGTTGGGATGGCAACATCGGAGGTAAACCTGCTGCGGAAGGCGCCTATTACTACGTGATTCGTGCGCTGGGTACAGATGCAGAATCCGATTATATCTCCAAACCTAAATATACGAAGAAAGTGAAGCAACAAGAGCAATTGATAGGTGTCTATCAGTTGTCTGGAGATATCAACTTGTTGCGCGGAGGAAAATGATTCCGTTTGGACGCTGTGCTATATGTAGCGATTTAGAGATGAAACAAACACAATCCATATATCAACCTGCTTGGCGTGGGCATTCTATGGCTACGATTGATTCCCTTATGGCAGCGATGCCGAATACAGGCGTGATTGATTCGCTCAATTGGAAAGAGCAATATCCTGCTGCACCAGCCACTACGTTCACTTTGGCGCATACCGATGAGATGCTGTATGTGCGCTTTGAGGTAAAGGGTGAAGTGCCATTGGCTACCAAAACCACTGATCTCGAACTCGTGAACGAAGATGCCTGCGTGGAGATGTTTATCGGCAATGCGGATAACACGCGCTATTGGAACTTCGAGTTCAATCCAGCAGGTGTGTGCAACGCCTCCAATCGCAAAGAGCGCAAAGTGGATGTGGTGCGCCTGAATGCAGAGCAACTGGCTTCCATTCAGCGCTTTCCCGTACAATTATGCGCGGCACATTGGACATTGCTGGTGGCGATTCCATTGGCGTTGATCGAACTCAACCTCGCGCACGAGCACGTGCGTCGCGCTAATTTCTATAAGTGTGGCGACAAGACCCCGATGAAGCACTATGCTTCTTGGAATCCAATCAATGCCCCAGCCCCTGCTTTCCATTTACCTGAGTTCTTCGGAGAAGTACAATTTTAATTGTTACTGTATTATGCAACACTCTGATTATAAGGTGGTTATACCCCCCCTGTCTGCGCGAATACACCTACGAGCACAACGCGCAACGTGACTGAACGCACTTCTTTGCTTCGTTGGTACATTATCTTACTGATTATAGTTGCTTCTACATTAGTTATTGATAGCATTTGCCATCTTGTAGGCGATACCCATCAACTGGAATGGGTTGAATATCATTTCGATACACCAAATTATTCGTATGGCTCATCTTTTGATGGGATAACTACTGATTTTAATTCGTTGGCATCTCAAGGTGTTTCTCAAACACCTACTAAAAAATTTTATACTGCTTCCACACACACCTCGCAAGAGAGTAGGGTGTACTCTAAATATACTTTTCAAGAGCCTGCTTTTACATCTTTTGGAACTACAGGTTCACTTTCAACTTCTGAATTGATTGAAAAATTTAATAGTAGCGCCGAAACTGGCAAATCAATTCGTGCTGTTGCAACTCCCAAAATTCTCTCTCACTCTAATAGAGGTATAGAATCAAGCATTGCTACTAACCATCGGGTGATGGCGTCTGTCGTATATGAGCCATTTAATGCCTATTCTCCGTCTCAATTATATGATCAAAGTATCGGAGACATAGGAGGTGGAATGTCTAGTTTAAACACCAGACAGAATGCCTTTCCTGGAATGGAAACAGATCCTGGAGTACGTGATCCAGAATCACCTATCGGTGAACCTTATATATTGATTGTGTTTGCAATCTTTGCAATAATTTATACTTCAAAAAATAGAAAATCAATTATACAATAAATACTATGATGACGAAACTCAATAAGTTGATGCTAATAGTCTTTATTCAGATAATTAGCATTCATGGTTTGACTGCAGGCCCACAATATTTCGGTAGTTGGGTATTTTTTGATGGCCACCTTTGGGAGGAAGGATATAATATATATTTGTGCATAGGTAAAGAGAATATAGAGGATCCTATGCAAGACTCGGTGCGGTTTTATCAATTAACTAGAGTAAGAAATACGAAACGATTGTATAGCAAAAACAAATCAGAAACTGTTCCCGAGTGGGAGGGAGCTAACTATTTTGCTATGATAGCGACTACTGCTACGTACACTAAAAGCAATGGTTTGGCTACTCCTAAAACATTAAATTATACTTATAATGACATCATAAGCCAAGCTAAACATTATACAACCCAATATACAGATGACTATCATATAGATCCTGCTCTAAGTGGTCTGTACTATATAACGCTCACGCAAAATGGAGATGATACTTTTGCAATGGATGTCGTTGATAAAATGCTTTCTAATAAGACACAGACATTGGAAATGCAAGTGTTTTACGACGAAACAACTTGTATGAACAAGATATCGCCTGCTAGAATTAGATCAGTAGGTTTACCTTTCAGCAGTGATTGGAATGGACCTGCATATTATATTAAATCTGCCATGACGATCGAAAAAGGTGAGACGAATATCCAAAAATTTAGTGGTACTAATTTAGCTTGTATCTCTTCGCTGGATACATTATCTTGTACTGATTTGCATGAAGCATACGAGTTTTTAGGCTGGTGGGATGAAACGGAACAAAAGATAATGTCAACAGAAACGAAGTATTTATACGAAGTAACTGGTGATAAAACAGTGTATGCACGTTTTAGACCCAAAGCAGAATATCGACATCGATTGTATTTGGACGCGACACAATGGAAAGAAGAAGGAAATGATCATAGATTTGCTGCATATGCCTATAATGATTTAGGAGAATCAGAATGGGTAGATTTGGAGTTGCTAACATGTAGCAATCTAGATACTTACTACATTGGCTATGTTCCCGCTAAATACCATTCAATAAGATTCTGTAAGATGAATCCAAATTGTACAACAAATGACGATTCTCAAGTCTTGGCTCAAGCAGGAGATACTTTAATTACATTAGACGAAAGGATTTGCTATGTTGTTGGTGCCCAAGTAACAAATAACATATATGAGGGCAAATGGAATATGCCTCCGTCATTTGATATAACACTTAATATCCAAGGTAAAGGTACTGTGACGATCAATGATAGTACCTATTCTGAGTCTGCTATTATTCCTAACGTAATTTTACATACACCTATTACTGCTATCACACATGCTGATAGATGGCTATTTGTAGATAGCACCACATCTTATATGCAATTAGGTAGTGGAGATACGATTCATTTAAAAGAAAATACAATCGACAACCAATATGAGATTTGCGGTTCTACTACCATTAACGTGCATTTTAAGCAAGATATATGTGAAATACAATTTGCGACAAATCTACCTAAAGAGATAGAACCAGCAATTTCACCACTGTATGTTGCTTATAACACCACAATCTCCTATCCATCCGTAAGAGAGGTAACTGGATATTTATTTGAAGGATGGTATAAAGACGAAAATTATAAAGTACGATTTGATTTTAATGCTCCTATTACTGAAGATATTGTGCTATATGGTCAATGGTTAGACTTCTCAAAATGCGTCTTCTTTAAAAATAATGTCAACTGGGATCATGTATATGTGTACACTTTTAATGATGATGCCTGGGATGGTAATGCAGGAGTGAAACTTCATCAATTAAAGGAGTTTGATGAAATGAACCAAATGGGTAAAACAGATATCTTTTTCATAATTCTGAAAGAGGATAATGCTTTCTCACACATTGCGTTTAGTGATGTAGATATGCATGAAGCGGAGAACTTTGAGAATAACTATGCTATATATAGAACAGACCATAATAGTGAAATGCCTCTATTTATTCCACTTAGAGAACAAGAGGCGACAATAACCAATAACACCAAATATCAGAGTCAGGGTATTTGGATGAAATACAAATCTCCAGAATCGGGCTATTATTGGAGCAGGCGTACAACGGAAGGTGAAGAAAATATATCATTTAATGCTCAATATTTAGGTAATTATAGTTATTTAGCTCAAGTAACTCTTTTTGAAAATGATACGATTGAATTTAATGTGAAGAATCTGAATGGGGAGTATTATGGGCGTTCGGGAACAATGATGGTGAGTGACTGTAGTAATTGGCATCTCAAGAAAACGGAAGAAGAATATACTACGATTAATTCTAAATATGATGGAGTTTATAAATTTATTATCTACTTTGGAAATGGAGATATTGATATCTCGTTAGTTTTTCCTGTATATGGTTATGCTGGTAATAATAATGGTAGGAGTGATTATCGAATAGTATATACTGATAACACAGAGGAAAGAATTAGCCGGATTATATATAATTCGAAAAATACGCAATCAAAAGATGATACAATCAGTTTCTTCGTAAGACATGATCAAGATCCCAAACTACACATCGAATATTGTCATTGGCGAGATGGTAACTATACCCCATATTGGAATAAAGATAATACAACAAAAATCTACGAATTGAAAGATTTTTGTCCTGAAACAGGAGTGTATAGTTTTGTTTTTTATCAAAATTATTCTTCCAATTATTCCTCAAAAGGAATAAAGATAGAAGCAACCCACAAATACACGGGTGATTATTATATTCGTAGTAATGCTGCAGAGGGAGGATGGACAAGCTACAAATTAGACAAACATAAGATGACCCATAGCAAATATGCGGAAGATAACGAAGACTATAATTATTACTTCTACAAATGGGTGAATGCACATGAGGAGGTAAAATATACCATTGCAAATGACTATAGCACAAATTTATCGGACACACTCGTTGCTGATGATATAATTAGTTATAATTACGAAGGCGAAGCAGGATGTGTACCTAAAGATGCACATGTCCGCTTTATGTGGAATAGCCATACAAATGAACTAAGTAGATCCTATATATCTGGTTATCCGAATACTACCAGCCGTTTTTTGGTACTAGAAGGTAACGACCAACTAAAAAATACGGAAGGCAATACGCTGGAATATGGTACTGGAAATAATAACAGATATGGACTTAACGAGCATGAAGAAATATTTACAGATTTGGGTGATGCTAAATACCAAGTAGATGTAAAAGCCAATAAAAATACACAGGTAAAAGTCAGTGCACGATACAATGATAAGGTACAATATTTCAAGGGTGGTCCAACTACATCAGTAAACTTGTTGCAAGGAGAAGATGAGGCAAACTACACAATGCGCTTGATCTATGACCATAGAACCAATCAGTTATTGACAGGATGGATGCCTGATGATGTAATCTTAGATAGTACTGTAAACGTAGGTTCCAATATGCTAATTATTCGTAGAAATAATGAGCAAACCAATCAGGTCGCATTTAAGGAACAAACCATACAAGTGGAGGCTGTTGATAGGGTATATTCAGTAATGACCTTTACGAAAGAATTTATCAAGAACGATGAACTACCTAGTCGCTTGAGAGAACTTTATTGGATATCATTCCCATACGATGTCAATTTATCCGATGTATTTGGATTTGGCGAATATGGCAAACATTGGATATTGCAATACTATGACGGTGCCGAACGTGCTGAAAAGGGGTTGTTTATTGATTCAGGTACCTATTGGAAATATATTACCGATACGAATACCACGCTTCAGAAAGGCGTAGGATACGTTTTAGTATTGGATCTAGAGGAAGTAAGAAAATGCTTTATCAATGATGTCAATGAACTGCGGCTATATTTCCCATCTATAGGTGCAATAAGCATATCTAATGTAGATTCAATAGAAGTACCCGCACATCAGTGTAATATTACTAATAGAAAACAAGATCATACTATTACGGACTCACACTGGAATTTGATTGGCGTACCATGTTATGCGGATATCAATAACTTAGATGTAACGCATAAGATTAATCAGGAAGATGTAACATTCTACTACGAATATGATATTGCAAACGATGTATATACGACGACTCTGAATCAAGCTGATTTTCGTACTATGTATGCCTATATGGTGCAATTCTCAGGTGTGATCAAATGGCGTGGCGAACAACTGGGACCACAAGAAATAATCGCTCGACATGAAGAGGAACAATGTATATTACGATTAAACATCGCTAATCATATCAATCAAGATCATACATATATACAACTCAAAGAGTATGGCGCTACGAAGAATTTCGATATGAACCAAGATCTAACTAAAATCCTCAATAAGGGTACTAATATCTATACACTAATAGGAGAGAATAATGTTCAAGCAGCAGGAAATGTCTTGCCTATAGAGCAAATCGAATTACCAGTAGGTGTACAAGTTGCAGTAAGTGGGGATTATACATTTAGTATGCCTGATGGCACAAGTGGCATTTCTGCCGTGCTGTTAGATAAAAAACATGATGTGTATACCAATTTGCTACATAATGATTATTGTGTAAACTTAGAAGCAGGTGTGTATGAGGGAAGATTCTATTTGATATTAGATCCTTCAAAAGTGACAACTCGTACAGAAGAAATCGTGACAAATGGGGATTATATTTCTAACAAATATTTAATAGATGGGGTGTTATATATAAAAGTCAATGGTTTGTTATATGATATATTCGGAAGACCTTTGAGATAGTATATTACAACTCATCAACGTAGGAGTGCACTTAAAAATCATATATGCAATTTTATATGTACATGTATTTTACATTGAAATTTGCGTATATGATTTTTTTTTTATACCTTTGCAGCTGAAATCATGGTTCATATAGACCAATAACAAATTAACAATATGAAAAAATCAATTTTAACTATGGCTGCAATGGCAGTAACCCTATTGGCAAGTGCCAACCCATTCTTCCAATACAAAGAATGGAAGACCCCACACGGAACCTATCCGTTCAATGACATCAAACCAGAGCACTACATGCCCGCTTTTGAAGAGGGTATCAAGCAGGGCTTGGCAGAGATTGACGCTATCGTCAATAATCCTGCAGCTCCTACCTTTAAGAATACCATTGAGGCATACGAGAAATCAGGCGAATTATTGAGCATGGTGGCAGGTTGCTTCTACAACCTTACTTCAGCAGAGACCAACGACGAACTCCAAGCTATCGCTATGGAACTATCACCAAAAATGTCGGAGTACTCGGCTACTATCCGCCTCAATGAAGGACTCTTCAAACGTATCAAAGCCGTTTATGACCAAAAAGATAAACTGAAACTCAATGCCGCGCAAATGAAGTTGCTTGAGGATATCTATGAGTCATTCGCAAACAACGGTGCAAACCTCAACGACGAGCAAAAGCAAGTATATAAAGAGCTCAGCGCAAAGCTTTCGCAACTCACTCTTGTCTATGGTCAAAACGTCCTCAAAGCTACCAACGCATGGACCATGCTCGTGACTAACGAAGCCGACCTTGCAGGTCTCAACGACGATACCAAAGCCATGTTGAAAGCCAATGCTGAGAAGAAAGGCATGGAAGGTTGGTTGCTCGATCTCAAGCCAACAACCTATCTGCCAATCATGGAAGACTGCCAAAATCGTGACTTGCGCCGTGAGATCTATACCGCATACAATAGTCGTGCTATTGGTGGCGAGTTTGATAACACCCAGGTAATCATCGACATCGTGAATACCCGCCTTGCATTGGCACAACTTTTCGAGAAGGCTTGCCATGCGGATAAATCCCTCACCAAGACTTGCGCCGAAAGCAAGGAGAATGTGATGAACTTCCTCGACCAACTCCGCGAAAGCTATATGCCAGTGGCTAAGCAAGAAGTGGCAGAGTTGCAAGAGTTTGCAAAAGGTAAGGGATTCTACGCTACTCTCCAACCATGGGACTGGAGCTTCTACAGCAAACAACTCAAAGAGGAGAAATATGCTATCTCTGATGACCTGCTTCGTCCATACTTCAAGAAGGAGAACGTGGTAGAAGGTGTGTTCGGCTTGGCTAAGCGCCTCTATGGTGTGACCTTCAAGGAGAATAAGAATATCCAAGTATATCACCCAGAAGTAACTGCATACGAAGTATTTGACGCAAAGGGTAAATTCTTGGCAGTATATTACGCAGACTTCCACCCACGCGAGGGTAAACGCGGTGGCGCATGGATGAACAACTTCCAAGAGCAATACATGGTGGGTAAGAAGAATATCCGTCCTCATGTAGTGAATGTGATGAACTTCACCCGCGCTACAGAAACAAAACCTGCGTTGTTCTCATACGATGAGGTAGAGACCTTCCTCCACGAGTTTGGTCATGGTTTGCATGGTATGCTCACCCAATGCCAATATGCAGCGCAAAATGGTACCAACGTACCACGCGACTTCGTGGAGTTGCCAAGCCAATTCAACGAGAACTTCCTCAGCGAGAAAGAGTTCTTGGATACCTTTGCAAAGCACTATGAGACAGGCGAGGTGATTCCTCAAGAGTTGGTGGATAAGATTCAAAAAGCAGCTACCTATCACGCTGCATACGCATGCGTACGTCAGTTGAGTTTCGGCTATTTGGATATGGCATGGCATACATTGACCGAGCCATTCGCTGTGCCAAAGGCATTGACTGCCACCGAAGCTGTGATTAAGTTTGGTGATCAAGCGATGGCTTCTGTGCAAGTATTGCCACTCGTGGCAGGCACACAAATGGAGTTTGCCTTCACACACATCTTCTCAGGTGGCTATGCTGCTGGTTACTACAGCTATAAGTGGTCTGAATTGTTGGATGCAGATGCCTATTCAGTATTCAAAGCAGCTAAGGCAAAAACTGGCACCATCTTCGACAAGAAGGCCGCTGACCTCTTCCGCAAGAATATCTTGGAGCGTGGCGGTACGGCTAAACCAATGGAACTTTATCGTGCCTTCCGTGGTGGCGAACCATCTATTGATGCACTTCTCGAACGTGATGGTATCACAAAGAAATAATCCAACCATTGATATAAGAAAAGCACGCAGAGATGCGTGCTTTTTTGTTGGGTAAGTATTGAACGTATTATTTCTGTTCGTTGTACGCTTCCAGTGCTTTGCGCAGAACAATCATAGCTTTATTCAAATCCTCTTTGTTGAGGATATATGCCATACGTACTTGTTTCTTGCCTTGCTCTGGGTTGGTGTAGAAACCGCTACCTGGAGCCATCATCACGGTCTGACCTTCGTATTGGAAGTCTGTCAAGCACCATTGGCAGAACTTATCCGTATCATCCACAGGCAACTGAACCATCACATAGAATGCTCCCATTGGGGTAGGGGCGAACACGCCAGGAATTTGATTCAACTGGTCAATCAAGTAGTTGCGTCGTGCTAAATATTCATCATACACTTCCTCCATATATTCTTGAGGAGTTGACAAGGAAGCTTCTGCTATAACTTGACCAATCAGTGGTGGTGATAAACGTGCTTGGCAGAACTTCATCACGGCCTTATGTACCTCTTTGTTCTTGGTAATCAGTGCGCCAATACGAATTCCACATTCTGAGTAACGTTTGCTGACAGAGTCAATCAACACGACGTTCTGCTCAATGCCTTCTAAGTGGAAAGCAGAGATATACGGACGTTTGGTGTAGATAAACTCGCGATATACTTCATCCGAGAAGAGATAAAGATTGTATTTCTTTACCAAATCACGAATCTGCATCATCTCTTGTTTGGAATAGAGGTAACCTGTAGGATTGTTTGGATTGCAGATCAAAATGGCGCGTGTTTTGTCGGTGATTTGCTTTTCAAACTCCTCTACCGATGGAAGTCGGAACCCATGCTCAATATCCGTTTTCACAGATTTAACTACAGCACCGCAGGAGATGGCAAATGCCATATAGTTGGCATAGCTTGGGTCAGTAACAATAATCTCGTCGCCAGGATTGAGACATGCCATATAGGCAAACATAATCGCTTCCGAACCACCTGTGGTAATAATTATTTCGTCTGGTGATAGGTCAATACCATATTCTGCATAATAGCCCACCATCTTGGTGCGCAGCGACTTAATACCTTGTGATGGCGAATATTCCAATACCTCTTGATGGAAATTCCTGAGTGCTTCAGCAGCGCATTCAGGGGTCTTGATATCGGGCTGACCGATGTTGAGATGATAGATATGCACACCATTGCGCTTGGCTGTGTCTGCATATTTTGCCAGCTTACGAATAGGAGATTCTGGCATGTTTTGCGCTCTCGTAGAAATCTTCATAATTATGCGTTATAATCAAGGTTATTTGTTCAAAGCATTTACCAACATACCACATGCAGCAAGGATATCTTCTCCACGGCTGCGACGGATGGTAGTTGTGATACCACGTTCGGTAAGGTAATCGCGTAGCCATTCCATCTGCTGCTCATTGGACCCCCTAAGTCTCCCTGCAAGAGAGAACGAAGTGGAGGAGTTGGAGGGAGCAGAAGTCTCCCCTCGAAGGGGAGGTGTGGAGGGGTCTGCATGGAAGCGGATCAAGTTGATACGACAATCTAATCCTTTGAGCAATCGCAGGAGTTCATTGGCATGTTTAGGGGTGTCATTTACGCCCCCCCAACAGATGTATTCGAAACTTACACGGCGTTGGTGTGACCAATCATATTGCTTGAGCAGGGCAATTACTTCACTAAGATGGTTTACTTTCTCAATAGGCATAACTTCCTGACGCTCAATAGCGAACGGATTATGTAACGATATAGCGAGATGGCATTCGCTCTCTTCTATATAGCGCTTCAAACCTTTAGTGATACCCACCGATGAGACTGTTATACGTTTAGGCGACCATGCACAGCCCCAAGCACTGGTCATGGCATTGAGCGAATGGAGCACGTTGTCCAGATTGTCCATGGGTTCGCCCTCACCCATATACACGATATTGGTCAGTTTATCGGCATCAGGTATAGAGAAAATCTGATTAAGGATATCAGCCGCGGTGAGATGCCCATGAAAACCGAGAGTACCAGTCATACAGAAACGGCATCCCATCTTGCACCCAGCCTGTGTGCTAACGCACAGTGTAGCACGGTCGTTATCAGGGATATAGACGGATTCGATATACCTCGCCTCATCGCTTCTCGCCTCATTGCCTACCTGAAATAGGTATTTCTTTGTTCCGTCTTTGGATATGGCTTCGGCTACAGGCGTATGGCGACCGATGGTGTAGTGGGCTTTGAGTGCTTCGCGCCCTTTGAGCGAGATATTGGTCATCTCATCAAAAGAAGTCGCACGGCGCACATAGATCCACTCCGCCAACTGCTTACCAGCAAAACGCGGCAGCCCAACTTCTTGGGCCACCGCTTGCAGTTCTTCTAATGTTTTGCCTAATAATACCTCCATACCTCTAAACAATAGCGAAGCGTTCACTAAACACTAAACGGAAATTACCAAGCGAACAATGGATATTTCACCATTTCAGCATTCACCTCGGCGCGTACAGCAGCGATGTTCTCCTCTGACTCTGGATTGCTGAGTACACGGTCGATGAGCTCGACTATCCATGCCATCTTATCCTCTTTCAAACCGCGGGTAGTGATAGCGGGTGTACCGAAGCGCAAGCCGCTGGTTTGGAATGCAGAGCGTGTGTCGAATGGCACCATGTTCTTGTTGGTCGTGATGTCGGCTGCTACGAGCGCTTTCTCTGCCACTTTACCTGTCAAGTCTGGGTATTTGGTGCGCAAATCCACTAGCATAGAGTGGTTGTCTGTACCGTCAGAAATGATCTTATATCCCTTGTCCATCAATGCCTTAGCCATAGCAGCAGCATTGAGTTGTACTTGCTTTTGATATTCTTTGAATTCTGGTGTTAGTGCCTCGCCAAACGCTACCGCTTTGGCAGCAATCACATGCTCCAATGGTCCACCTTGTGTGCCAGGGAACACGGCTGAGTCAAGCAATGCAGACATCATCTTTACTTCGCCCTTTGGAGTAGTTTTGCCCCATGGGTTAGGGAAGTCCTTGCCCATCAAGATGATACCGCCACGAGGACCGCGCAAAGTCTTGTGGGTAGTAGAGGTTACGATATGTGCGTGCTTCACAGGGTTCTCCAGCAAGCCCGCTGCAATCAGTCCAGCAGGGTGAGCCATATCCACCATGAAGATAGCACCAATCTCGTCGGCTACCTTACGGATACGCGCGTAATCCCACTCACGGCTGTATGCACTAGCGCCTGCGATAATCAATTTGGGTTTATGCTCGCGCGCTACTTGTTCCAGTTGGTCATAGTCTACGCGACCTGTATCTTCTTTGACATTGTATTCCAATGCGTTGAACATCAAGCCAGAGAAGTTCACTGGCGAACCGTGGCTGAGGTGACCTCCATGACTGAGGTTGAGACCCAAGAAGGTGTCGCCTGCTTGCAGACATGCCATGAATACTGCCATATTAGCTTGTGCGCCAGAGTGTGGTTGCACGTTGGCATATTCAGCACCGAAGAGTTGGCATAGGCGTTGGCGTGCAATATTCTCGCTTTCATCCACTACTTCGCAACCTCCGTAGTAGCGTTTACCTGGGTAACCTTCTGCATATTTGTTGGTCAGTACGCTACCCATGGCTTCCATGACTTGGTCGCTGACAAAGTTCTCACTGGCAATCAATTCGATGCCTTTGGTCTGACGCTCGCGCTCGCGGCGGATGATGTCAAAAATTTCTAAATCTCGAGTCATATAAATTTGTGATTTTATAATTTAGACTGCAAAGGTACAAAAATATTTACAATTTACAAAATTTACGTAGCACAATTTGTGCCTTCACCTTATAGCTTGGATGATTTTCCAGTTATTTGTACCTATAACCCTACTAATTTTGATGAGGTTTACTGATATTTTTATTGCTCATTTGCATATGTCAAAAAAAATCACTACCTTTGCACCCAGATATACAATAACCAAAGAGAATATGGAAAAAGTAATTAGTGGCATTCGTCCTACAGGTAATTTGCACCTTGGTAATTATTTCGGTGCTGTGAAGAGTTTTGTGAAGATGCAAGAGGAATACAATTGTATGTTCTTTATAGCTGATTGGCACTCACTCACTACACACCCAACACCAGAAAATATACGTACCTCAGTTCGCACCATTTTGGCAGAGTATTTGGCTTGCGGCATCGATCCTCAGAAAGCACCTATCTATGTGCAGAGCGATGTGAAGCAAGTGCTTGAGCTATACCTTTATCTCAATATGAACGCCTATTTGGGCGAGTTGGAGCGTGTAACATCGTTCAAGGAGAAAGCACGTAAGCAACCTGACAACGTGAATGCAGGTCTGCTAACTTATCCATCTCTCATGGCAGCCGATATCCTGGTGCACAAAGCAGATAAAGTGCCCGTGGGCAAGGATCAAGAGCAGAATATGGAGATGGCGCGTTTGTTCGCTCGCCGATTCAACCGTATCTATAATATAGAGTATTTCAAGGAGCCCGAGTCATTCCACTTCAATGCTAAGGCGGTGAAAGTGCCTGGATTGGATGGTAGCGGTAAGATGGGTAAGAGCGAGGGTAATGCCATTTACCTTTGCGACGATGAGGCGACTATCAAGAAGAAAGTGATGCGTGCAGTTACCGATGCAGGTCCTACCATGCTCAACCAAGTGAAACCTGAGCCTATTGAGAACCTCTTTACGCTCATGCAACTCGTTTCTACGCCAGATACCTACGATTACTTCAACGACCAATACAACAATATGGCCATCCGCTATGGTGATATGAAGAAGCAACTTGCTGCGGATATCAACGCCTTTTGTGCACCTATTCGTGAGCGTATTATCGAGTTCCAGAACAACGAAGAATACTTGGCTAAGGTAGCACGCGAGGGTGCAGAGGCTGCTGCGGCTAGTGCAGAGAAGACTATCCGCGAGGTACGCGAGATCATCGGCTTCCGCAACTAATCGCCTTTGGCATAGGTTTTGCTACAACTCAAGTAACGACCTTAAAGTCCTTAATGACCTTATTGTCCTTACTCGTATGAAACGCTGCATAATCATATTAATCGTTGGGCTATTGATTCCGAGTCTTGTCGCCTTGTCGCCTCTCGCCTCATCGCCTAACACCCTCCCTTCAGGGAGGGATGGGGTAGGCTTATATACCGATGACTCCTACTATTGGCCATCAGCAGATACGATTGTGCCTGCTGAACCTGTGTATGATCGCGATGCACGTGAATTCATCTTTGTAGAGGATACTACCCAATATCCGGATACAGTAGTCATGATAATTAAGCATTAGGTGAAACGATATGCCTACATATTAATTCTTTGCTCCTTGCTCCTTGTTCTTGGTTCCGCACTGAGAGCTCAGGATGTGCAGCGCTTTGCTGAGCGCCAAACCATCGGTACGGCTCGCTATGTGGGTATGGGAGGGGCGATGACGGCAATCGGTGGTGACCCATCGGCGGTGTTGGACAACCCTGCTGGATTGGGATTATATCGTCGTAGTGAGATAGCATTAACCATTGACGAAACAATAGATCGTACACAGCAGGTGGGTAGCAAGGATAGATATCAACGTGCCCGCTTTGCAGCGCCACACGTATCTGCCATTTGGGCATGGGGAAATCCAAGCAAACAACGTGGCATGATTTACAATAATTTTATGTTTACGGTCAATCGCCTTGCTAATTTCAATCGTGATATTCTCGTAGAGGGCAAGGACTTGGGAATGGTATCTACTATCTGCAATATTACCAATGATATGGGAGGCATCGCAGAGGAGAACTTGCAAGATAAGCCATGGGATAATGCTGAAATAGGGTGGTTGAGTATCCTTGGCTATGAGGCGTATCTCATTAATCCTATAGATAATAGTCAATGGGAGCCCGCTGTGAATCTGACCAATGGTTCGTTATCTATCTCAGAATCGGGCAGTTATGACCAATATACCTTATCTTGGGCAAGCAATATCAGCAACCAATGGTATGTGGGCTTGAATTTGAATATACCCACATTGAGTTATACTAAAAATGTTTCTTTGCTCGAGACAGACCGCATCAATTCGGCAGAATTGAAATCATTGTATCATCTATCTGGGGTGGGAGTGAGTGGTTCTATCGGTTTGATTTATAGACCAATCCAAGCCATACGTGTGGGTGCTTCTTTCCAAACGCCGACCATGCTGAGTCTTTCCGTGCAGACGGAAGGCGATATGTATAGCAATATAGCAGGGCAAAAATACGAAGTCTTGACTCCTGCCAGTGGCGTGATATCTACTGAGATGGTATCGCCTATGCGCACGAGTGTGAGTGTAGCAGGTCAGTTGGGTAGTTTAGGGCTATTGGCGCTGCAATACGATTATGCTCATGCTGCGGAAATGGAAGATGTACATACCCTGCGCCTTGGTGCGGAAGCACAGGCATATCGCGGATTGTTCCTCAATGCAGGTTATGTATATGAATCATCGTTTATGAAAGAAGACCCGATATGGTTATTGGGCTATAATGAGATTCGTACAGATATGGATTATCGCTATACTGCCTCTTCGCAATATGCGAGTGCAGGCATTGGCTATCGAAGCAATGTGGTGATAGCTCAATTGGCATACCAGTATCGTTGGCAAACGATTCGTCAATATGCCTCTGAAGTACAAGCATTTCCGCTGGAGATTGGCACACAAACCCATCGGATTGTTGCTACTTTGGCATGGAGATTTTAGATACTTGAAATAGCGAAGCGTGAAATATTTATTTTTTTTTATGCTTCACTATCCTTTGGCACAGAAATTGTAAAGAAGTATAAAGCGATCTTAAATATATTGTTGCATTGCTTAGAGACCGGAAAACTCAACAATTTTTATCTTACGAGGTAGGTGCTTTTCTAATGGCGTGCTAATACTCTGCGCGGTGACCGACATTTGTCGTAGCGGTGAGGTAGTTAGATTACAAAGGGTCTGTACCCCTCAAATCCTGTTTTATAGGAGTTTTCTCGAGTAAAAGCAATGCAGCAATTTTTTTATGCTAGCGAAGTAGTTAATCATTATGAAGCAGAACAAAGCATATTTCTTTGATATGGACGGGGTATTGTTCGACTCAATGCCTCATCATGCGATTGCATGGGAAGAAGTGATGAAAGCACACGGGATTCCGTTTACAGCCCGCGATTGTTATATCAACGAAGGTCGCACGGGTGAATCGGTCATTCGTGAGGCTTTCCAACAAACTGTTGGTAGAGATGCAACCCCTGATGAGGTAAAGACGATTTATTCGGAGAAGTCTGCATACTATCACCGATTGATCAATACCGCTACGCCTACTATTCCTGGTGTCGCAGAGGTGCTGCAGTTTGTTAAAGAATCGGGCAGTCAAATTTGGGTGGTTACAGGCTCTGGTATGCGAACATTGTTGGATAGTCTAAATACGGTATTTCCATCTATCTTTCAGCAAGATAGAATGATTACTGCTTTTGATGTTACGCACGGAAAACCCGATCCAGAACCCTATCTGAAAGCGTGGGAACGCTCAGGACTTAAAAAAGAGCAATGCTTTGTTATTGAGAATGCGCCCTTGGGTATTCGCTCTGGTAAAGCAGCAGGATTGACTGTTTATGCCGTGAATACGGGCATATTAACCAAAGAAGATTTATCTCAAGCAGACCGAGTATTTGATAACATGACCGAACTGCTTGCTTTCTTGCAAGAAGACAGTTGATCGTGTATCTGTCTCTTCCTCCTGCCTCCTGTCTGCATCTTTCTGCTTTCTTTCTCGTTACCATCTCGTTACCACTTCGATACCAATCCATTACCATCCTGTACTTTCCCCGTACCCTTTACCTGTCTATCCCTCGCCTCTCACCCTCCACCAAAAAATCGCACCAAAAAATCGCACCAAAATGCGATTTTTTTTTTGCTCAATCCAAAATAAATTTGTACCTTTGCACCGTGAACCTGCGCCGGGGATGTCTGTACATCGTCAGCGGAGGGGAGCAGACATATTAAAAAGGCGTTTATTACGCTCTGTTCTGACCTTATGAAATGTCGCAAGTTTCAGATTAATGTTTCAGGACTTAGCAACGATAGATGTCCTACGGGATATAGGGTTATCCCTCTAGTGCCTATTCGGGTACATGTTTTGTGTATGTGTGTGCGCACATATGCGTGCGTACCTCGTAATAGACAGTACTAGAGTAATTTTATATTCGGCGTGGGCTTCGCGTTGTCAGTTCAAACATTAAGGCAATGCGACAGCCTCATAAGGTGGAACTGGCAAATAGCAGGTTCCGCGCTTTTTTTTGTATATCTATATGTAAATATTAACTAACAACTAAATATCAACCAATTAAAATTAATCACTATGAAGAAAATCTTGATGGTAGCTATGAGTCTAATCATGGCATGTGGTGCAACTTATGCACAAGACGCAAAAGAAATTATGAAAGAGCGTCAAACAACCGCAAAACTTGCGAAAAAGGAACTCAATGCTAAAGTAGACAAAACAACTAAGAAAGAAGCGAAACGCTTAACCAAAGAGGGGTGGGTGGTTACTCCTGGTGCATTGCCATTGGCAAAACAATTAGAGCGTTCTTATTTGATGGAGTTTGAGTACGATGAGAACTTGTTCCCTAAATACATTATGGCTAATGCACAATCTATAGGCGAAAACTATGACGCAGCTAAGACAGCTGCTACATCATTGGCAATTACCAACTTGGCAGGTCAAATCCAAACAGAGGTAACTGCTTTGATTGAAAATACCGTGGCTAACCAACAGCTCGCTGCTGAAGATGCCGCAAGTATCTCTGAGACCGTGATGGCTAGCAAGAACTTAATCAGTCAATCTATTGGTCGCGTGATTACCGTGGTTGAGTGTTACCGTGTGTTGGACAACAAGAATCGCGAAGTGATGGTGCGTATTGCATACAATGGCGAGATGGCAAAAGAAGCTGCTAAGAAAGCAGTTCGCCAAGAGTTAGAGAAGAAAGGTGAGAAACTACACGAGCAATTGGATCAAGTTCTTGGTTTCTAATGAAACGATTTTCTTTGATAATATGTGCATTATTGATATGCTTGGTGTCACTGGCTGGTGACATTAAGCATATCAGTATCACTTATGAATATACCTCAGACAATCCCAATGAATCTCCAGAGCAAGCGGAGCAAACAGCTTTGCACCTTGCCAAACAGAAGGCATTGGAAGAACATTTTGGATTAGATGTAGTGGGTATAACCAGCACCATGCAGCGTAATCGCCAAGAGGGACAAAAGGTAAGTTCTTCATCTGACATGTTCTCTCTGCGCGAAACGGCAGTCCGAGGTGAGTGGATAGAAACAACCACGCAAAAGATCATAGACAAGAGTTTTCAGAAGGGATTTTGGCATGTAAAGGTATATGTGGCAGGTCGTGCGCGTAATCATTCTACTGATAAACCAGAGATACAATATGCCTTTATCAATAATGCCCACGACCGCCAAAACCGTGACCAATACTATGATGGAGATGATATTTTCTTGCGCTTTACTTCCCCTGTGAGTGGTGCGTTATGTATATATCTTGTGGATGCAGAACAAAATGCGTACTGTTTATTGCCCTATCAATCTGCGACAATTGGTTATCAGCATATAGATGCCAACCAAGATTATCTCTTTTTTTCTACCACTACAGACCAAAGTGCTGATGAATATACACTCAATACCATGCAGAGTAGTGAGCATAATACGCTTTATGTTATTTTTTCGCCTAATACCTTTACAAAAGCAATTGACCAACATTCAGGTAAAAACTGGCGCGATGAGCAACTCCCTCGCCAATTAAGTTATGAAGACTTTATGAAATGGCTTGCCAAAAATCAAACTCGCGATGAGAATATGGTAGTTCGTCGCGAGATAATCACAATAAGAAAATAAAGAATACTATGCGCAGATATTTACTTCTACTGTTACTTTTAATTTCCACTTTGTCTGTTATGGCAGATAATGCAACCAATATTCGCGTGCGACAGGAAGGTAAAAGCATTATTATTACGTATGATTTGAATAAAAAATCCAATGTGCGTATTTTAATGAGTTCAGGCAACAATCAGCAGTATAAAGAACTCAAGTCTGTAACTGGCAATGTAGGTAAGAGTGTCCCTGCTGGTAAAAGCAGAAAAGTTGTTTGGAAACCGTTAGAGGAATATGCTGAGTTTGTTGCTCAAAATGTTCGCTTCAAAGTCGAGACTCAAAGTACTTATGAAGACTATGCACTGAATGGAAAAGTAAAAACTCTTCTGATGGGACAAGTTGGTTATTCGCTTACTCCTCAATTGAGTTATGGTGGGATGATTGGACAGATGTACCATGGTATAGGTTGGTATATAAATGGGCGATCTAATTTCAACTTTGTATCTTCGGCAGAACTTTCTTGCGATAAGAATGGTGTTATACAAGGTTCAGGATTACCTTTCTATTCTGGTAATACTTCCATGTCTCACTATGTTATCAATGGTGGTTTTATGTTAGACTTCTTAGAGACCGATTGGCGTGAAAACAATCGTTTTAACTCTTTCGGTTTTTATATTGGAGGTGGTTACGGAAAACGAGAACTGCAATGGGAAACAACAGATGGCATTTGGGTAAAGTATGAGCCTACATCGCACTCGGGCTTTAGTGGTAACATAGGATTCTTTGGAAGTTTCTATGGAGTAACACTGAATGTAGGTGTAAATACCATCAATTTTAAATATCTTGATTTAGAAGTGGGAATTGGTTTAATGTTTTAATTCGTGATGAGTATGAAAAAACTTAGTTTACTAATATTTGCTTTAGGAATGTTCTTTGTATCATGCGAAAAAGATCAAGATGCAATCATAAGTTCGCTAAAGATTGAAAATGAGAAATTCACTCCTTCATATACTTCTATATCAGTTGAGTGTCAACTTAATACGCAAGTTGCTATTACAAGTGTATTTGTTCAGTATTCTATAAATAAAGACTTTGTAGATTATCAGGAAGTACAAATGGAGAAAAAAGATAGCAAATACATCGCGAATGTTGATGAATTGCAGGATAATACAACCTATTATATTCGCTATTCTGTATTGAATCGTTATTCATCAGCAACAACTGAAGAAATAAGTCAGATAAAAACATTACAACCGTCTGTACCGACTATCACTCTTAAATCCATTTCGGATATATGGGACACACACGCCAAGGCAGAGATTGCATTGGAGTTTGATGGTGGTTCCCAAATCTCCGAGATAGGTATATGTTGGAACACGCAAACCGCACCTGTAGTAGAGAACAACAAACTGACAACTAAAGATACTGTCGTTTCTTTGAAAATCAAAGACTTGCAACCAAACACACGATACTTCGCGCGCGCATATGCGGTGAATAAGGTCGGAGTAGTATACAGTGATGAACACGAGTTTGTAACGTTAGATTTACCTAAAGTTGCTACTGAAGATATAACAAATATAGAACAAACTTCTGCACAACTAAATGGCAGTCTTATATTTAATGGCAATGATACCACCATAATTAAAGGTTTTTGCTGGGGAGAAGCGGAAAATATAACGATAAATAATAATTGTATACAAAGTGATACCATCAATGATACATTTACTTATAGTCTATCAACTCTTAAGGCGGAAACAAAATACTATGTGCGTGCATATGCTAAAAATAAATTAGGTATAGTTTATGGCGAAGAAAAATCATTTATTACTAAGTCTACGACAATACCTATAGTTGCAACCTCTTCTATTACGAATATTTCATATACATCTGCCACTCTTGCTGGTAAGGTAATAAATGATGGTGGGGCGAGTGTTATAGAATGTGGTGTAGTATACAGTACTACACCAAATCCGACACTTTCAGATAGAAAGGTGGCGAGTGGAACTAGCACAGCTTTGTTTACATGTAATATTACTAATTTACTAGCAAATACGACTTACTATGTTCGTGCATATGCAATGAATAGAACAGGCACGAGTTATGGCGAACAATTGTCATTCACAACAAAAGATTATAATTTACCAACCATTACCACATCTTTAGCGACGAGTATAACCTATATATCAGCAGCTGTAGGCGGTACAGTGATAAGCGATGGAAATGCGAGTCTTACAGAGTGGGGCGTGGTTTATAGCACAACCCAAAACCCGACCTTTGCAAACATAAAGGTGACTTGTGCTACAGATATGGGTATAGGATCATTTGTTTGCAATATTACCAATTTAGAAGAAAATACGACATATTATGTTCGTGCATATGCGAAGAACTGCAAGGGTACTGCCTATGGTACAGAAGTTAGTTTTACAACAAATGAGCAGTCAAGCACACCCAATTATAGCACGGAGAATGGACATGAATATGTTGATTTGGGTTTAAGTGTAAAGTGGGCGACTTGTAACATTGGGGCAACATCTCCAGAGGAATATGGTGACTATTTTGCGTGGGGAGAAACCACTCCAAAGAACTCATATGATTGGACAACGTACAAATTTTGCAATGGTAGTGACACAACATTAACAAAGTATAATAAAAATAAAAATCATGGTACAATAGATTCTATAAATACAAATTTGCTTGCACTTGGTGATGATGCCGCTCACACAAACTGGGGTGGTAGTTGGCGTATGCCTAGGATAGATGAGTTAGAAGAATTAGAATATAATTGTATTTGGAAATGGACAACTCAAAATGGAGTGCATGGTTATATCGTTACTAGCAGAAGCAATGGTAATAGTATCTTTCTTCCTGCTGCGGGAATCAATGGTGATGTGAGGGTAGGTAGCCACGGCTATTATTGGTCGAATTCACTTTATTGGGGAAATTCGAAAACGGGAGCAATATTGTACTTCTATTCGAGTTTCGTGAATAGCTTGAACGAACGTACTACTAGGTGTACTGGCTGTAGCGTCCGTCCTGTTCTTGTATGTCCATAGAATTCATTTTTATCTAAAAAGCAAAATAGCAATTTATATTTTTAGTGTTGAAATTGTAATGTTAAATTTACGAACAATTATTAAATCAAAATATTATGGCAACTATTTTATATGGTAACGGAATAAATCGATTACACCCTGAAGCACCGTCTTGGGAGAATATGCTAAAGAAGTTAGAAACAAAATCTAATGCCTCTCTAAATACAGGAATTCCACCGACCATACAATATGATAAAATTGAAATTATATCCTCCCGCCCATCAAATATCTTGCTAAAAGATATGTGTGAGACAATAAAAGGCCCTTGGAAAAATCCAATTTACGCAAGATTGAGTCAATTACATGGTGTCAATTTTCTCACAACGAATTATGACCAAACATTGGAATCTTATTTCTCTACTTTCTCGAAAAGTTATAAGCAAGAAACTGTGTATAACATATTTTCGTATATAGCAACAACAAATGAGCCTCAAGATAGTAAATTTAATCGATGCAATATATGGCATATACATGGAGATGTAAATAGACCAAAGTCTATTATTTTGGGTTATGACCACTATTGCAAGGAAATAGCAGAAATACGCAAATATATGCCTTCAGATTTTAGAAATATTGCGCGAACAAATATGTCAAGTACAAGTTCGCTGGCTTTATTGTCAGGAGAGTCTTGGATTGACCTAATCTTTAAAGATGATATATTTATAATTGGATTAGGTTTGGGATTTGCAGAACTTGATTTATGGTGGTTGTTAGATATATGGTCTCGTTTAAAAAGAATGGGAATAGTTTACAATAAGATATATTATTATGATGCTATTCTGCAAGATAATATAGATAATAGCAAAGAATCCTTCAAAGATACATTAAATTGTTTTGGAATTGAGTATATAGCATATAAATTTCCTACATATATGGAAGCCTACGATATGTGTATGAGTGATATAGAAAATAAACTATCAAATCCAAGTTAATATTAAATATATAGGACTGGTTACAAAAAATATACATCCATGAGAAAACTTAGTTTATTTATTTTTGTATTGCTGCATTGCAATCTCATTGCCCAATCCAACATCAGTACACCGATGGATTTTTACATCGAAAAGGAAGTTATTCCTGCAGTTCTTAATGTAGTACCAGGTACTTTACAATTCGTAGATCAAGATAACAACAATGTGATTGATGCCAACGAAACCTGCAAAATTCGCTTCCAAATTGTTAATTCTGGTCGTGGAGAAGGCTATGGTTGTGTAGCACGAGCCACTTTTGCTGGCAATACACAAGGCATATCTATTTCCGATGTGCGTCTTCCTATAATTCCTGCGGGTTCAAAACAATGGGTAGAGATACCTATCTCTGCAAATGCATATACTCAAACAGGAGAGATTGCACTCAATATCGTTGTAGACGAGCCAAATGGATTTGGTACAGAAAAGATTGAATCCATCATCGGCACGCATAAACTTAAAACACCATATATTAATGTAGTGAGTTATAAAGTACTAGGTTCAACATCAGGTACTCTGGAACGTCGTCGTCCGTTTAGCCTGCAAGTTATTGTGCAAAATACCGACCAAGGAGTGGCTGAAAATGTAAAGGTAGGAATATCTATGCCTAATAATGTCAATCGTATTGGAGGTGAGTCGGAATATGTGACGATAGCTTCACTACAAGCAGGAGAGAGCCGCACATTGGAATATGAACTCATAGCCAATCAAGAAGCAGCAGAAAAAATGGATATTCAAATTGCGTTATCGGAAAAACAGGGTAAATACGCAGAGGACGCGAGCATTCCACTGCAATTTGGCCAGCATATAGGAAGTAGTATTGCCATGAATGTAGAACGCCGCGATCATGATGTAGCTATCGAACGTCAATCATTGGTATCAAAAGTAGATGAAAATATCCCACAAAACGGCAATCTAAACAACAAGCTATTTGCTGTGATCATCGCTAACGAGAACTATCAATCGGTGGCTTCTGTTCCCTACGCGCTAAACGATGGAAACATCTTCCGCGAGTACTGCATCAAGACCTTAGGTGTTCCAGAGAAACAACTCAAATACATTCCCAATGCTACTGGCAACCAAATAAAAGCACAAGTCAATTGGCTGCAAAACATCTGTGAAGTATTTGAAGATGCACAAATCATTTTCTACTACGCAGGTCATGGTATTCCTGACGAGAGCAGTCGCACCGCTTATCTGTTGCCTGTGGATGGTATAGGTACGGATATTTCAACAGGTTATAAGTTGGACAACCTCTATGCTGCGTTGGGTAATATCCCCGCCAAGAATGTGACCGTGTTTATGGATGCGTGTTTCTCTGGCAGTAAGCGTGAGAATGGTATGTTGGCTTCTGCACGTGGTGTTGCCATCAAAGCCCGTAGTGGTATGCCACAAGGCAATATGGTTGTCTTCTCCGCTGCACAAGGCGACGAAACCGCTTATCCCAACAATGAGGAGAAGCATGGCATGTTTACCTACTTTTTGCTGAAGAAACTGCAAGAAACCGCAGGTGATGTCACTCTGCAAGAGTTAGGCGAATATATCACCAAGAATGTGAGCCAACAATCAATCTTGCTCAATGGCAAATCGCAAACTCCATGCGTAACACCATCTGCGACATTAGATGCATCATGGCGCGAGTGGAAATTGAAGTGATATTTCTTCGGCACAACTTTCGGCACACGAAAACTTTTTTCTAAAATTATCACAAGCGGGAAGTGAGGTAATGAATCACTTCCCGCTTGTGGTAAATATGTGAGTAAAATACAATTAATATAAAAATCCAAAGAGCCAAAGAGGAATACGATTAAAATGACCTATCTCAATATCGTCAATTGCTAAATAAGATTTCGGCTCATCTTTAATCTGATCAAAACTCTTGCCCTTTCCACCTACCTCAAATAGGTACTCACGATTAACCATAAAGTCTCCGTTCTTTGGTAGCAACACCTCGCTGACACTCCGCATTTGGTCGTAGAAGAAGGTCTCTCTTAATGTGCCTTTATCTATATGTGTACTCAAGCAATACATCAAATTCGGATTGTAAAGATATATCTTATCAGGTTTATTAAGACTATTTAAGTTAATCATTTCATGCGCATAAAGCGCCAGCAGACCTGCCTTAGCCAACAATGCTAACATGCGATTGCCATGCTCGCGATTGGTTTCTAACTCGCGATAAAGTTCTGACATCTTTGGCATCATTGGCACGCGTTCTGCCAAAATCATAAGCATTCGCTTAATTTTATCAATGGTAGTATATGATATGTCTTCCACTTGAGGTAAATCATTCTCCAGCACATGTAAAATAACACCATGCAAACGTTCAAAAAATCCATCTCCTTCTTCTTTATAGAAAGGGTAACAGCCATATTGTAAATACTGTAAGAAAAGTGGCAAAATCTTTTTCCCTTTACAAATATCTGAAGCAATCTGAGTATGATTCTTCAAAAGTTCGTCTAATGTAATCGCATCTCCTACATTATGTCCCTCAAAATTCAGG
>JAFYSB010000007.1 GCA_017546705.1 Paludibacteraceae bacterium | reverse complement strand
ACGGTTAAGAATGGTACCGCCATTCTCCACGAGAAGTTTCTCGAATTTGTCAACCGCTTCCTTCATCTGTGGTTCAGACAAAACGGGAGTCAACACGAAAGCGGCTTCGTAATGATTTAACATAATGTTTGATTAGTTAATTAAATTGTTAATAATTAGTTATTTATCACTTTATTCACGGCGTTCACACACTACAATGCGTACGCAAACGCGCGAAAAAGCGTGCAAAGGTACTGCTTTTTTTTGGATTGACCAAATATTTTGGCATTTTTCTTACTTTAACAAGTATTTTTTGCCATTTTGGATTACTATGCCCTTGTAATTTTGTCCTACTGGACGGCCTAATAGATCGTACATCTGTGCATTTTCAGGGGTTAGCACCACTTGGTCAACAGAAGTGCCTACGCCACCCTGCCGTTGCCAAATAGCATAGAGCGCGCCTTCGAAAGTCTCGTTGATCTCGGTAACGAAATTGGTACCTTCAGCATTGGTGGACCAGCCCAGGAAAGTATATCCCTGTGGATGCGTAGGTGTAGGCAATACGTAGGTAGTATATACCAATTTTGGCAACACATTGGTGGTGTGCGTTTGCTGGTAAACCTTGCCCCAAACAGAAGGTTGTCCTGCTGTGGAGAAGTCGGCAGTAGCTGGATATTTATCATACTGCATCTGCACAAAGAAAGCAGCTGTAGAATAACGCCATTGAGTGGAAGTAGCATTAGTAGCATTGATATCATCGTTTAACTCCGCTACTGTACGTGTTGTTCCATCTATACCTACTATTATTTCGCCCACTTGAGCATGTTGCACATCCTGAATATAGGATTTGAGCCATGACCATTTAGATAGCGCGTAAACTGTTGTAACATTGTCTGCGAGCAAAGACAAACAAATCGTATTCATAGGCCTATCCTCCTTTTTGATTGTGGAGAGCGAATCCAACATGGTGACATTGGCATCTACTTTAAATTCTGCCCAAAGTTGCTCTTGCGTAGGAGCTGGCATAGGGATATTTTCAACGATACCGCCATTGAGGTGCCAGTGGATGCGTACAACATCCCATTTGGCATACAATATACCAGCCCAATGAGCAGGAATAGATGTCAGAGGCGAGCCTAAGAAAGCTGCGTTGTCATACCAACCCAGAAAATCATAACCTTTCGGATGAGTGGGAGTAGGAAGTAGATAGTCAGAATCAACATGGGTAGGCAGCGAGTCAATGGTGTATACTTGCTGGTAAGCACTTCCCCACGCAAAAGGCTGTCCAGCTGTGGAAAAGTCGGCAGCTGCTACTTTCTGATTGTCGGTAACAGTACCATCGTTGCAGTTGAAGAATGCATGTGCATGCCAACGCCAGCTCTTTTCATCAACCTCTGCCATATCCGTACTTAACACATAGCCTTGTGAGGTTGCGACAGAGAGGATGTAATCACCCAGCCACTTGTATGCTGAATTGGGGTCGGTCATAATCGCTTGTATGGTATATGCAGCAAAAGTTGCTACATTTTTTACCCCATGTTCTAAAGATCTAGATTCGTTGTAGTATTCGTTGTAGTAAGGTTTGAAGGCAGTCCATAGCGAATCATTGGTGGGAACAGCCGCAGGAATACTCTCAACGACACCGCCATTGAGTTGCCATGTTATTTGTGTAGCAGTAGAGTCGGATGGATTAGGATCCTCGGGGTGTTCGGTATAGATTGCGGCGGCATGCTCTACACCAAAGCGGTCATAAGCACATACGGCAATATGATAGGCCGCGGTATCTATTCCGCTGATATTGAAACTCTTGCCATATACCACTCGTTGGAGATATATTGGATTGGCTTGGGCGGCGTCTAAGGTCATGGTTTTAGGATAGACATAGAGCGTGAAGCGTGAAGCCGTAGCATGTTTCCAAGTGAGGGTGGTGCCTGATATTGTGAGGTTGGTTGGAGCAGATAAAACAGTTTTTGACTTCCAATCCATGGCTGGAGGGAGGGCTTTGTATGAGAAATGCGATTGCGCCAATTGGTCGTACATCTTGCAATAAGCAGTAGTGTTGTAGAACACCGATCCTGTATAACCAGAGGAGAGATTGGCACGGTTGGCATCAATTTGCTTTTGAATTTCGCCAACACCTGCATCATAACCCTTATAACCATCGTAAGCGTGATATGCTGCTTGAGAAATGAAGAAATGCACCTTCTTGCCATCAGGCAATTGGTTGGAGAAGTGTTCGCAGACATCTTTTGCCCACCATTTGCAGAGTACATCATAATCTTGTGCAGCAATATTGGTGGACCAATAAAGTTGTGGATTAACATAGTCCACATAACCATTCTTCACCCATTCTACAGGATTGCAGGCTTGCACCTCGTAGTCATCCAAACCGCTAATGCCACTTGGCAATGTCAATCCGTATGCTTGGGCAGCTTTCCTTTGCGTACTCCATATACCAAACGAACCCATGCCAAAACGCACCCAAGGTTTGACTGATTGAATGGTATCATATAATGCTTTTAGACATGCATCCACATTGCTGCGGCGCCAGTCATCATCGGTTCTGCCATCTTGATTGACGTCCACGACATTGTTAGGCTTGTATTTGGATTTGGAATCCGCATCTTCTGTGGTGGTTCCGCCATATGGATAGAAGTAATCATCCATAACAATGCCATCTACGTCGTAGTTATTCACAATCTCCATCAATACCTTGATAACGTATTCACGTGCTTCAGGATACCCAGGGTCAATGATCTGACCAGAGAACGAACCGTTGTTATATTTGATAATCCATTGACCAGCATTTTGCCATATCTTATCCGATGTTGAAATCGTGCCCGAACTTGTTACACGGAAAGGATTGACCCAAATATGCAATTCCAGTCCACGTTTGTGCGCTTCTTCCACAGCGAATGCCAAAGGATCGTATCCAGGGTCTTTACCACGCTCTTCGGTTAAAGCTCGTGACCATGGCTCATACGAGGATTTATACATCGCATCGCACATGGAACGAACTTGCATGCATGCAGCATTCATATTTCCTGCTACCAACTTGTCAAAGATATCTGTCAATTCTTTTTGTTGTTGGGTGCGCGAGGATGCATTTTTGATGTAGGTTTTTGGCCAGTCGATATTCTCTACGGTTGTAAACCACGTAGCACGAAACTCGTGTTTGGGCTCTTGCGCTAAACCGTTTTGCAACGAGATGCAAAGGATTAAGCATAGTGAAAGTAAGATTTTTTTCATGATTATTGTTTTTTGTTTTTTATGCTATGGAGAATTCAGGGTTGTCTCTTACAAATTTTCAAGGAGAATCTTCTCCATGATAGCATACGCCTCTAAGTTGGGATGAACGCCATCCTTGGCATATTTTTGTGGCAAGCCACCGCGCTCATCTACAAGGGCAGAATGGTAGTCGATGTAGGTGATTTTGTTGGCTTTAGCATATGCCTTTATCATCTCGTTGAGGCGTTTGATGTCCTCAGCTGGTTTCATTTCAGGACGCCATTTGAATGCCGCAGCAGGCAGGCAGGAACAAAGCACAGGGCGAATCTTGTTTTGCTTTGCCAACTCGCACATGGATTGGATATTTTGCAAGATATGCTCATGAGCGATATAGCCATTGTTTTGCGCGATATCATTGGTACCCGCCATGATAACCACTATTTTAGGGCGGAGCTCAATGACATCCGATTGGAATCGACAGAGCATTTGTGAAGTAACCTGTCCGCTGATTCCACGCCCGATGAAATCGTTGTTTTTGAAGAATTCCGGGTGGAATTTTGCCCAATTATCTGTAATGGAATTACCCATGAAAACAGCTTTTGGGCGGGCGGTAATGGAATCGTTGTTAGCAGCATAACGATCGTGCTGTGCCCAATCGCTTTGAGCCAAAAGTGTAGCTGCAATAGCCACAAACAAAAGAGAAAGTAAAATGCGTTTCATATTTGTTGGTTCTTGTACGATTTTATGTTTGATTGTATAAGTATTCTACCGATGAAATCGGGGAAAATCGCCTTTTTTAATTGGAAGAATAGGATAGATATTAAGATTATTTTTTGTGTAATTGCGAGATGATAAATCCGCGCAAAGTGGATGATGGTTTGGGATAGGATTGAGGATGACGAGTCACATCTTTTAGGTACTCGTCATAACGCGTTTGCCATTCTGCACGAAGTTCTGGAGAATGGAGTATCACGCTCGCTTGACGCACGCAATCTCCAAAATTTTTGCGCATAGAATTTTGATTTTCAGTAGGCTCTCCTTTGAATGGATGGACGACTTTATACACATGTGTTTTACCATTTCGAGTGCGGAAACATGAGCCGTCTTCTTTAACAATCGCTCCAGAGATGGAAGCAATAGGGTGAATAGGTGTAACTTTTGCCATAATAATTCTAATATTGATAGGTTAATGATTGCTTAAAGATAGCATTATGTTACGTATATCCTACGTATATGTTACGTATATCCTACGTAATTGAAAAGGGATTGCAAAGGTAAAACATTTTTATGAGATACACAAATAAATCCTAAAAAAACGTATTTTTTCATAAAAAACGGCTATTTTTTTGCTCATGTCAAAAAAAAATAGTACTTTTGCACGCTTAATGCGGACACGCGTGGGCGCATGCTAGCTTGTATGTATGTGAATAAGGAAGCGCATGGGCGAGAGAAGGTAATACATTAGTAAACTATAAAAAAAATAATAATATCCACATAATGAAACATTTTAACGAGTACAAACAACTGAACTTGGCAGAGGTGAGCAAGGAGATCCTTGAGCAATGGGAGAAGGAAGACTTGTTTCACAAGAGTATCGAAACACGCGAAGGTAATCCTTCGTTCTTATTCTTTGAGGGTCCTCCTTCAGCAAACGGTATGCCAGGTATTCACCACGTGATGGCTCGTACTATTAAAGATACATTCTGTCGCTTCAAAACCATGCAAGGTTATCAAGTGAAGCGCAAAGCAGGTTGGGATACGCATGGTTTGCCTGTAGAGTTGGGTGTGGAGAAATTGCTCGGTATCACCAAAGAGGATATCGGTAAGAAGATTAGCGTGGACGAATACAACGCAGCTTGCCGCCGCGAGGTAATGAAGTACACTCAAGAGTGGACCAACCTCACCAAGCAGATGGGTTACTGGGTAGACTTGGATGACCCATATATCACCTACGATAATAAGTTTATCGAGACCCTCTGGTGGCTGCTCAAAGAGCTATACAAAAAGGGATACCTCTATAAGGGCTACACTATTCAACCTTACTCCCCTGCAGCAGGTACAGGATTGTCTTCTCACGAGCTCAACCAGCCAGGTTGCTATCGCGATGTCAAAGATACCACTTGTACAGCACAGTTCCTTGTGAAAGGCCAATCGCCAATTGCCAATTGCCAATTGCCTCTTTATGCATTGGCTTGGACCACTACTCCTTGGACCCTTCCAAGCAATACTGCACTCTGCGTGGGACCAAAGATCGACTATGTGATCGTCAAAGGCGAAAACCCATATACCAAACTCGAAGCCCTCTATCTGCTCGCAGAAGCACGTCTTGCAGCTTATAGCAAAGAACTTGGGGAGACTCCAGAAGTGCTCTGGAAAGGCAAAGGTGCTGACCTCGTAGGACTTGAGTACGAGCAACTTATTCCTTGGGCCAACCCTGGTGAAGGTGCTTTCAAAATTATCCCTGGCGACTATGTAACCACCGAAGACGGTACAGGTATCGTACATATCGCTCCTACTTTTGGTGCGGACGACGCCTTCGTAGCCAAGAAAGCAGGCGTGCCTGGCATGGTCTTCATCACCAAGAAAGGCGAGCAACGCCCAATGGTGGATATGACCGGTAAATTCTTCAATATCGCCGATTTAGACGAGGATTTTGTGAAGAATCAAGTGGATGTGGCGGCATATGAGCCATGGGCAGGTCGCTACGTGAAGAACGCCTACGACGCGAACTTGACGGACAAAGACGAGACATTGGATGTGAGTATATGTATCTGGCTGAAAGGCGAGAACAAGGCTTTCCGCATCGAGAAGCACGTGCACAACTACCCACACTGCTGGCGTACCGATAAGCCTGTGCTCTACTACCCACTCGACTCATGGTTCATCCGTTCCACACAAGCACGTGAGGAGATGATGAAGCTCAATGATACCATCAACTGGCAACCAGAATCTACTGGTACAGGTCGCTTTGGCAAGTGGCTAGAGAACCTCAACGACTGGAACCTCTCTCGTTCACGCTACTGGGGTACTCCACTCCCTATCTGGCGTACCGAAGATGGCCAAGAGGAAATCTGCATCGGCTCTATCGCCGAACTCATGCAGGAGATTGACAAGTCTATCGCTGTGGGCTTCATGACCGAAAACCCATGGCCAAAACATGAGGTAGGCAACTACAGCAAAGAGAATTACGACCCAGCAGTCATTGATCTGCACCGTCCATATGTGGACAACATCATCCTCTGCTCTCCTTCGGGCAAACCAATGAAGCGCGAGCTTGACCTCATCGATGTTTGGTTCGACTCAGGTGCTATGCCATACGCACAAAACCACTATCCATTCGAGAATCAAGACGCTCCACGTACTGCGGACTTCATCTCTGAGGGTGTGGACCAAACACGCGGATGGTTCTTTACCCTCCACGCTATTCACACTATGATCGAGGGCAGCGTGGCATACAAGAACGTCATTAGCAACGGACTCGTACTCGATAAGAACGGCAACAAGATGTCCAAACGCCTTGGCAACGCCGTGGACCCATTCGGCGCACTCGACAAATACGGAGCAGACGCCGTACGTTGGTATATGCTCACCAACTCTAGCCCTTGGGAGAACCTCAAGTTCGACCCAGAAGGTGTGGACGAGATTCGCCGTAAGTTCTTCGGCACCCTCTACAACACCTACGGCTTCTTCGCCCTCTATGCTAATGTAGATGGCTGGACTCCTGAACTTCTGAACCCTGAACTTCTGAACCTCACCGAGATCGACAAATGGGTTCTCTCCAAGCTCAACTCCCTCATCAAAGAGGTGACTGCAGCATACGAGGCATACGAACCCACCAAGGCTGGTCGCGCTGTTTCTGACTTCGTTCAAGACGACTTGAGCAACTGGTATGTTCGTCTCAACCGCAAACGTTTCTGGGGTGGCGAGATGGACGCTGACAAGCAAGCAGCTTATTATACACTCTATACCTGCCTCAAGACTGTCGCTCAACTCATGGCGCCTAACGCACCATTCTACGGCGACCGTCTCTATCGCGATTTGACAGGTGAAACAGTTCACCTCAGCCAATGGCCTGTGGCAGACGAGACACTCATTAACCTCGATCTCGAGCGTAGTATGTCGCTGGCTCAACAAGCCACATCCATGATCCTCTCTCTCCGCAAACGCGCAGAGAAGAACGTGCGCCAACCACTCCAAAAAGCTGTCATTCCTGCACCAGACCAAGAGACCCTTGAGGCGCTTCTCCATGTACAAGACCTTATCAAGAGCGAGGTGAATGTCAAGGAGATGGTCATCGTGCTCGCAGAGGAGTCTGAAATCAAACTCGTCAAGAAGATCAAACCAAACTTCAAGGTGCTCGGCAAGAAAGTGGGCGGCATGATGAAGCAACTCGCTGCAGCTATCGCACAAATGACCCAAGAAGATATTTCAACTTTTGAAACCTCTGGAACTTTTGAACTCTGCAACTACGCACTTGTCGCAGAAGACGTAGAGATCATCACCGAAGATATGCCAGGCTGGCTCGTAGCAAACAACGGCACAATCACTATTGCCCTTGATATCGAACTCACCCCTGCACTCATCGAGGAGGGTATCGCTCGCGAACTCATCAACCGTATCCAGAACCTCCGTAAGTCTTCTGGCCTCGAGATCACCGACCGTATCGCAGTACAATTGGAGAACCGCGAAGAAATCGCCGCAGCAGTAACCAACTGCAACGACTATATCGCATCACAAGTACTCGCCACCTCACTCGTCCTAACAGACAACCTCACCGAAGGCACCACCCTTGAGATGGATGGCTACAACGTACAATGCGTAATTGAGAAAGCGTAATTAAGTACATCTTTATACATCGACACCCGACCATCTTTGGTTGGGTGTTTTTTATTGTTTCTTCTTCCTTTCTATCGGGTTGTTTCTTGACAAATTGGCAATGGTAGCGTCATAGAAAATAGGTACTTTTGCATAGTGTTTAACAACTAAATTTTTACATTATGCAAACAACCAATCAACTGCGAGAAAACATCGCTAAGTGCTTGCAAGACAAGCACATGACACAATGCCAACTGTCTATTCTATCAGGCGTTCACGAGTCCACTATCAGCCGAATCTTATCTGGAAAACGCGACGTGCTCTTCTCCCACGCGTGCAAGCTGTCAAGAGGGTTTGGATTTGAATCCGTTGCCACACTCATCCACTATCCCAATCAAGTAGCCATCATCGAAAAACTGCTCTGATTATGACTACTTTTGAGATTCTTTCTGAGCGACGCATACAAGCCTCCAGCAACATCCAACCGCATCAGTTTCTCTTCTCTTGGGGCAACCGACCATGCTTCGCTCGTGGCGAGCTGGTCGCCCTCACGGGCAAGGCCAAGTCGGGTAAGACCTACGTCTGCTCTATCCTGATGGCACTGGCTCACAAGTCGCATATCATGGGCTTACAGCGTATCGACGATGACCCGCTGCGTGTGGTTTGGATAGACACCGAACAGAGTGCCGACACCACGCAGGAGATACTCTGCCTGCGTGTGGGGAA
Organism: Paludibacteraceae bacterium; assembly: GCA_017546705.1. Taxonomy (GTDB): domain Bacteria; phylum Bacteroidota; class Bacteroidia; order Bacteroidales; family Paludibacteraceae; genus Colicola. Next base: position 33,893 of record JAFYSB010000007.1, on the reverse strand, counting down.
ACTCATTGGGCAGGAGATCCCCGACGATCTGTTTTTCGTGTATAACTTTCGCCAAGACGACTGGCAGGAGCGCCTGTCGATGGTGATGGCATGTATCAGTATGCATAAGCCCGATCTGGTGATTTTCGACGGTATTCGTGATGTGGTGGGCGACATCAACAACTACCAAGAGGCACAGACGGTGCTGGGCAAACTGCTCAGCATCGCTTCCTGGTCAAACGCCTGTATCGTGTGCGTGTTGCACCAAAACAAGTCGCTGGAGGATAAGACGCTGCGTGGCGCATTAGGTACGGAGTTGCAGAACAAGAGTTTCGAGACATACGAGTGTCAGAAAGACACCGATACGCGCATCTTCACCATGCGCCAAACAGCTACGCGCAAATACGACATCACGCAGAAGTTGGAGTTTACGGTGAATGGAGAAGGATTGCCTGTCCTCGAGGCGAGAGGCGATGAAGCAAGGCGAGAAATAGGCAAAGACACGGAAGAGATTGTGCAATCTATAACACGCGGAGAGGAGATTATGCGTTCGGCTGTTTTTGCAAATCTGGTAAAGGGAAGGTATCCAGAAATGCGCAACAATCATCGATACAACGGATTCTTATTTGATGCGTTTAATAAGGGGATTATGAAGAAAGAAACTTCGCCTTCAGGAGAAGTGTTTTATCGTTTTAAAACAAATCGGTCATTAGATTTTGACCAACAACAAGAACTTTTTTGAGGAAGCTTTTTGGGGCTATAATACAAGCCCCCCATTAAAGGGGGGCGGAAAGTATTATAAAAAGCCCACTATCAAGGCACCTCAACCTTACCTGTAGGCTTCGCGACCACTTCGCGACCACCATATCCCATCAATATCCTATCTGTCCCATATCTCCGTCTTAATTCATAATTCAAAATTCATAATTCTTAATTCTCAACTCCCATGCAAGTAACTTTTCAAGCCCCCGTTTCTGGTCTTATTGGCAAAGTGGAGCATAAGGGCAAATTTTACATCCGCAAGATGCACGGCAAATACATCTTGCAACGTTGTCCCAACCGCAAGAGACACATTCCAACAGCCAACGAACGAACCAACCAACAATGCTTTATCCAGCAATACCGAAAAACCAAATCAAATTCTTAATTCAAAATTCTTAATTCAAAATTCTTAATTCATAATTCATAATTAATGAAATCTTATACCAAATCCGAACTTTCTCGCGCAGCGGGGGTGAGTCCAGAGACTTTTCGCCGTTGGCTGCGGAGCGACCGTGCCTTTCTGGAAGCCAACGGTATCAGCCCTACCACCAAACTCTTCCCGCCGAAAGTAGTCAAATATCTATGTGAGAAGTATTGCATAGACATATAGCTTTCTAATTTTTTATCGAAAAATTTGCAGGTTTTAAATAAAATGTGTAATTTTGCAAGGATTTTTGAATAGAAAAACAATCCATTAACCATTAAATTATTAGTCTATATGCAGAAAATCTTTACTTTTTTCATGGCTATGGTTGTAACACTGTCATTGCACGCCGTTACACCTAATCAAATAGGCAAAAAGGTAGATCCTACGGGACGCGCTACCGAACTTGCTAATAAGAAACATGCACACCACCAACAAGTGGCTAAGGCTTTGGGATTAGACCAAGTGGAGCGCAAAGCTGCTAATGTTGCGCCAGCGACAAAGAAAGCCACTAAAAAAGCACAAAACGAAGTCATCACCTTGAACTACGACGGCTTTGCTGCTTTGATGTGTGTGGATGAGGAACTCGGCGTATGGTGGCTCGGAATGAGTTGCGATGACGAATCGCGTTCAGAGTACGGTCACAACCTTCAACTTCAATGGCAAGCAACAGCTGATAATCCGTGTGGCACATTCACCACAGAAGACTTCGACTTTGAATATACCCACTTGATGACTCCTACTCACTTGGGTTCAATCCTCTTTGAGGAGGTAACTATGACCCTTACTCACGAGAAGGTCAATGCCAATTTAGAACGCTATGTATTGGAAGCAACTCTGCTGAGTGACGAAGGTGATACCTATCTCGTACATGCTGTTCATGAGAATATCGTACCTAAAGCCAAGGTGGATATCTACATCGAAGATGCAACTATGACGCAAGATGCCATGAACTTCACCCTCGAGGGTAAGAACGCTGACTTGGACCTCAAACTCGTGGTTAAGAACTATGAGTTTATCGGTATCTATAACAAAGGAGCGATTGATTGGGCGAACAGTACCATCACTCACAAGGGTTCAGTTATTGAGCCTATCTCATTCAAAGCGGTTGTTAATCTCGCTACTCACACCGAGACTGGCGCATTGGCGTATGTGACCGAGATTAATATGTTGGCTACCGATACGGTTGATTATCACTTTATCTTGGCATCTCCACTTCCTGCCCCAACCGATACCATCGAATTGACCGCCTACGACTTGACTGTCGATGACTCTTTTGCATTGTGGTATGGTATCGTGGACTTCTATGCGAATACACCTGAATATTCTATTCGCGGTGGATGGCATGCTGAATATGCAGAGGAGGGTACTTATGAGGCTTCGCTCTTCCTCGATGATGCCAACTGGAACACCATCACTAGCCTCAACGCAGAGGTTACTGTTTCGCTGGATAATGACAATAAATGGGCTATCGAAGCTACTATGCTCGGTAGTAATAATAAGGTGTATAACTTGCACTTGCGCTGGTTTGTGCCAGAAGCAAAAGACACTATAGTAGTTTCTTTTGAAAATTCAGCTCAAGCAAAATACTATCCTAATTTGGACAACGATATTCAAATTTACAACGAAAACGATAAATATCGTGCTTCTATCAACGTTTCTGGCATTGAGCTTGGTGGTGAGTTTGATGGCGAATACGTGATTGACTACTTCAGTTACCTTGAGGCTAAAGATGGTAGTCCTATCTCTGTGGCTGAGATCAACGATGGTAAACTCTACCAAGTAGGCGACACTACCAAGATCGAAGCAGACTATCTGACCTTCGAGAGTGTCCTCTACCAAGTTCGTCTTTGGTATGTGGCTCCAACTCCAACTGCGACTGTGAAATTGGACATCAAGGACGCTGAATGCATCGTGGATTATGACTACAACCAAGTATATAATCTGGTTGGTTATACCGATGACATGCAAACGCTATTCGTAGTAACTGTGCCTGCATCAACTAAAGAGGATGTTCCTGGCACCTTTGTTAACGATGGTATGTTCGGTAAGTTTGGCGAGGGGCAATATGACTTCGACGCAAGCAATAGCTTTGTGGGCAAGTTCAATGAGACAACGGAATCTTACGATCTATACTACATGCAAAAGGGGCAAGTCACCGTTGCCCTTGACGAGGAAGATAATATCCTGATGACTGCTTCTGTCGTTTGCGAAGACGCTATCCAATACGAGGTTACTTTGACTTCTAAGTACGTAGAACCACATATCGAATTTGACTCAGAAGATAATCCTGTAGATCGTGTATATGGTGCTACTGCTGAACTGATTATCAACGATTATACCGAAGATTATGGTTTAGTGTCTCTACAGATTATGGACAAGGTAGAAGGCGATATTACTGCTTTGTATTTTGTATTGTTTGAACCAGATGCAGAAACTATTATCCCTGTGGGCACATACGATATTAATAGCACTGGGATGGGCGGTACCGTGCTTGCAAGTACAGGTATGGAGTGGGATGGTAGCGTGATTCCTTCTTACTATGCGCGCTATGTGGACGGCTATTTGGCAGAGCCATTCTATTTCTTCCAAGAGGGTACAGTAGTCGTGTCTAAGAACGGTCAGGGTAAATTAGCAATCGAAATCAACGCGCTCAACTCTTGCAAGATCCCTGTACATATCGTGTATAGCGGTGCTACATCTGATGTAGAGGATATCAATGTGAACGTAGATGGTACTCGTAAGCAAATCGTGGACGGTCAGCTCCTGATCATCCGCGACGGTAAGGCATACAACGCACAAGGTGTACAAGTGAAGTAAGATAATACTACACTTATCCTCACAGAAACTACTTTATTCTATTTTATTCCAACGCAAACCCACACAAGCCAACAACGCTGTGTGGGTTTGTTGTATCTTTGTACTCGATTTCAGATTAGCGCGCAATCTGATGAGACAACCTAATTATTAATCCTAAACCTTAACTATTTATGGCTTTAATCAAAAATTCAACTCCCTTCGACTCTGTAAAGAAGAAGTTCTCTGGTTCGGATGAGATTCATTTCCGTAACCGCAAAAAAGACAATGCCACCATCGGTGTGCGTGTGAAACATCCTTACAACGGCGGTAACTCAGAAGCGCAATTGGCTGCACGCAACGCCCTCAAACAAGCGCAAATAGAGGCAAGCACTATCCTCGCTGATCCAGCGCAACGCGCTAACTACGAAGCGAAATTCAACGCACAAAAGAAATACCTGACGCTGCGCGGGCATGTGGTCGCACAAGTGTACGCGAAGCAGTAAACATTGCTTTCAGAAACAAGCGGCAACGCCGCATGAAACCCTTTAATCATTAACCTTTATCCCCTCTAATCGGAATGGAGGATCTCCTCACTCAACTCTCGAAAAAACTAACGAGGACTTCGTGAGTCCGAGTTAAGAGGAGGAATGGCGGTCGCCTTAATTCGCCAAGCGAATTCTTTGCGACAAGCCAATTCCGACGATATGGCAGGAACAATTAATTATTTAGCGCCTGTGGATAATGCATCAGGCAAGATTTTTGGAAAGAAAGAACGCTTTGTAGCGGTACGTCGATTGACAGGTAAACGTCAACGTGGTTGTGCCGTCATTGGCGTTCGAACCTCAGCAGTCACCGAGAAAGAGAGCGCTTGGCGCGCTAAGTTCGCAGAGATATGCAACGCTACTCATGAGCGCATGGCAGACCCTGCATATATGGCCAGCGACCAAGCTGCATTCAACAAGCAAAGCAAGTACAACTCCCTCTACCAGTTCGTATGGAACGCTTGCAAAGAGGAACTCGGAAACGGCAAGTAAACTCTTAATTCATAATTCAAAATTCATAATTCATAATTAAGTGAAACGCTTGCAATTGATGACCGCTATTGCATTATGTGGCTTCGGCTGCATAATGCTCACGGCGGGGTTTATTTGCCCGCCTGTCGGAGAGATTCATCACTCCGTGCTTATCGCATTTGGCGAGATACTCACCTTCTCCGGATCCCTCATCGGAATCGACTACCGCTATCGCTACAAGAAGTAATTATCACATATACCATAAAAAAAGAGTGAATATGTACCTCAAGCTAATTCGAAACAAAGCAAAAAGCAATGCTATCACTGGTCGCCTCACCATCAACGGCTGTTTCTTCTGCAACACCCTCGAGCGTGTCGGCTATCAGATACTCGCCCTCTGCTACTCCGTCCGAGTTACCCACTCACCACGCTTCAAGCGCCTATTGCCCCTTGTCTGCGGAGTGCCGCAGAAGACTGGGATACGTTTCCATGTCGGCACAAAGCCAGAACATTCGACGGGGTGCATACTGGTCCTTGGGGATCAAATCAAACAACCTAATTTAAGTTGTTGTTCTACCACTCCTCCTATCGGTTGTCGTACAGCTGCCGATGTGGAGAACCAATTAACCGATTTGTTGTTAAAAGCCCAAAACGCCCATGAAGAAATCATCCTCGAAGTCACCGACTTTCGTCCTGGCACTCAGTATGGCTATGATACTCCTTGCCCTCCTGAGCTGCAGAAGCATACCATCGACTCCAATCGTGCAAAGCTCTGACTCAACGAGCCTTATCCAGAAGAAAGATATTCAAAATTCTGCATTCTTAATTCAAAATTCCCATATCCACGACTCCGTCATCTACCGCGAACGCACCATCCACGACACCGTCTATATCACCAAGGAAGTCTATCGAGATGCTCTTAATTCAAAATCCAAAATTCAAAATTCCGCACAATCGGACACCGTCCGCATCGTGGAATACCGCGACCGCGTGCTGCAAAAGCCACCAGAGCGCTATGTGCCGAAGTTCTACAAGTGGTGCACAGGAGTGCTGTTGGCAATCATCGTGCTGGCGATTGGGCGATTAGGCTATAAGGTAATGAGGAGGCTATGAGATAGAGAAATTACACAAAATATGTAAAATATTTGTGTATATGAGAAAAAAGTCGTAACTTTGCGCGATTTTAGTAAACAAAGAAATAAAGCATATGAAAAAAACTCTAATCATGGGCCTTGCGCTCGTATCGCTTATGGCTTGCACAAAGAACGAAAACCCATTGCTCACCGAGCAGAATACCCCTTACGGTGTACCTGCATTCGACAAGGTGAAGAACGAACACTACATGCCTGCTTTTGAAGTTGCTATTGCTGAGAACAAAGCTGAAATCGAAGCTATTGCTAATAATCCTGAAGCACCTACTTTCGCTAACACCATCGAGGCACTCGATCGCGCTGGCGGTCTGCTCAACCAAGTAGCGGGCGTATTCTACAACGTACTCGAAGCGGACGGCAACGACGAGATGAACGCTATCGCAGAGCAGCTCTCTCCTATGATCTCTGAACTCAGCGACGGTATTATCCTCAACGACGCTTTGTTCCAACGCGTGAAAACCGTGTACAACGAGCGCGAGACACTCGGTCTCAACGACGAACAAATGCGCCTACTGACCGAAACATTCAAGTCTTTCGCACAAAACGGTGCTAACCTCCCAGAGGACAAAAAAGCACGCCTCAAAGAGATTAACCAAGAACTCGGCTTGCTCTCTCTCCAATTTGGAAACAACGTAGTAGCAGAGACCAATGCATACCAATATTTCGTAACCGACGAGGCTCAACTCGCTGGTCTTCCTGAGAGCGCAAAAGCCGCAGCCAAGGAGGAGGCAGTAGCAGCAGGTCGTCCAGAGGCATGGCTCTTTACCCCAAAGCGCACCAGCTTCACCCCAGTACTACAATACTGCGAGAACCGCGAACTACGCAAGGAACTCCTCCTTGCATACACTACCCGCGGCAACCACGACAACGAGAACGACAATAAGTCTGTTATCGTTCGCACTATGCAACTCCGCGTGGAGAAAGCACAACTCTTTGGCTATGACAACCCAGCTGACTATATCCTCGCTGACTGCATGGCACACGATGCTAAGACTGTTGACGCGTTCCTTGAGTCTGTTTGGACTCCTAGCCTCAAGGCTGCTAAGCGCGAAGCAGCAGAACTCCAAAAACTCCTCAACAAAGACCTTCCAGGCGAGAAACTCCAACCATGGGATTGGTGGTACTATGCAGAGAAACTTCGTTTGGAGAAATATGCGCTTAACGAGGAAGAACTCAAACCTTACTTCGAGCTCAGCAATGTGCGCAAAGGTGCATTCGACCTCGCCACCAAACTCTTTGGTATCAAGTTCGAAAAACTCGAAGGCATGCCAGTATATAACCCAGAGGTAGAGGTGTTCAAGGTAACATACGCCGACGGCGGTCTTGTCGGTATTCTCTATACCGACTATTTCCCACGCGCTGGCAAGCGTCCAGGTGCTTGGATGAATAATATCTGCAACCAATATATCGACGCCGATGGTGTAGACCATCGTCCTGTGATTATCAACGTAGGTAACTTCAACAAGCCTACCGCGGGCAACCCATCGCTCCTCTCTATGGACGATGTAGAGACTCTCTTCCACGAGTTTGGTCACGCACTCCACGGACTGCTCTCTAAAGCTACCTACCAATCCCTCGCAGGTACCAATACCCCACGCGACTTCGTAGAGCTCCCTTCTCAATTCATGGAGAACTACTGCTACCACCCAGAGGTACTCAAGACCTACGCTTTCCACTACCAAACAGGCGAGGTGATCCCTGATGAACTTATCGAGAAGATCAACAAGGCGGGTACCTTCAACCAAGGTTTCGTACAAACAGAGCTCCTCTCTGCTTCTATCCTTGATATGGATTACCACAAAATGAATACTACTGAGGCGTTTGATGTAAATGTCTTCGAGGAGGCTTCTATGAAGAATATGAACATGCTCTCTGAGATCATCGTTCGCTATCGCTCTACCTTCTACAACCACATCTTCACTACTGGTTATGCTGCTGGCTACTACAGCTACACATGGGCAGCCGTACTGGATGCAGATGCATTTGCCGCTTTCGAGGAGACTGGCGATATCTTCAACCCAGAAATGGCTGCTAAGTTCCAACGCCTCCTTGAGCAAGGTGGCACACGCGACGCGGCATTACTCTACCAAGAGTTCCGCGGCAAGGATGCTGATGCGAAGCATCACATGAAGCGCTGCGGATTCTAATCGCTAGCCTTTACGCCTTACAGCACACGCTTTAATACTAATACTTGAAATACTTCCTTAAAAATATTGCACAACAAGGTCTCCCAGGGACAATCATATTGATTGTTCTTGGGATAGCTTTTTGGATACCAAGCATATTGGACAGTGCCGACATGACCATGCTGTTGACTACCTTAGGGCTGATGATAATCAATAGCATCTTGGTCATGTTAGTGTTTTACAAGGGGGGAGAGACGAACCTACCTTCGGGCTTTGTGATCTCCACCTATTGGATGGCGATGTCTGCCATACCAGCGCTGCATACCTGTTGGCAAGTCCATATGGTGCTTTTGGGAGTGCTTTTGGCATTGTTGGTGCTGCTAAAGATGGATTTTCATCACGAGGCAACAGAGGAGGTGTTTTTGGCGACACTGATATGTTGTACAGTGGCTGTAGTGCCATCCGTGTTGTACGCTGGCGTATTGATGCTTTGGGGGTATCTGATTGTCAAGCAGCAGATGTCATGGCGCGTATGGCTATCTTCGCTCATTGCTATTGCAGTACGCGTCGTTTTGATGGGTGTATTGCACTATATGGGTTGGTTGGAGGCGATATGGATGGAGAATATCCCTCATCTGGCGTGGCAACAATGGGCTATCTGCGGAGGTGTATTTTTGTTGGCAACATTGATGATACTGCTACCACTGAGAAGACCATCAGTAGGTAGTGGTATATTTTATACAATTACTACTGTTCTTATCCTTGCGGTGGGAATAGCATGGCATTGGAAACTATTAATAACCCTATAAAACAATATTATCCATGAAAAAACTTCGATGTTTCGTTTTTATCTTGCTTGTTGGCATAACAACGATGACTTATGCTACAGAAGCAAAGTATGAGTTTCGCGCTACATGGTTTACTACCCATTACGCAATAGACTGGCCATCTACGAAAGCTACGACTGAGAGCAATCGTGCTAAGCAACAAAAAGAGATGACAGACATCTTTGATGAGATGGTGGCTGGCAACATGAATGCTGTATGTATGCAGGTTCGTTCGCTATGTGATGCTACTTACAAGTCATCTTATGAGCCATGGGCATCAATATTAACAGGTACTCGTGGCAAAGATCCAGGTTATGACCCATTGGCATTTGCTGTAGAAGAGGCACATAAGCGCGGATTGGAATTGCACCTATGGGTCAACCCATTTCGTGTGACCAGTTCGGGAACTATCTCAACATCCGACCTGATATGGCAGAACGCCGGACAATGGATTATCAAGTATGACAATGGCTCTTTTAGCGGTCAGATCATTGACCCTGGTTATCCAGAGGCGCGTGCCTACGTAATAAAGGTACTGATGGAGATTGTTAACAACTACGATGTGGATGGTATCTTGATGGATGACTATTTCTACCCATACGGAGGAACAACAACAGAAGATGCAGCGTCTAAAGCGCTACACAAACCTGCTAATGTAGTAGATGTGAACCAAGATGGCGATACCGATGACGACTGGAGACGCAACAATGTGGATGCGTGCATGAAAATGCTATACGACTCTATTCAAGTAGTGAAGCCATGGGTACGTTTTGGTATGGGGTCATTCGGCATCTGGACCACTCAGAAGAAGGCTGCACAGGCTTATGGCATATCGCTGCCAAGTGGTATTTCGGGTCTTGATGACTACGATGTACAAGCCTGCAATCCAGTGGAATGGGTAAAAGGTGGCTACGTGGACTATATCAATCCACAGTTGTATTGGGCAATAACCAGTTCTGGACAAGACTACGATGTGCTCTGCAAATGGTGGGCCAAAGATGTGTGTGAACATTTCTCTGGTCTATTACCTGATGGCAAGAAGGTGCACTTCTTCTCATCACAAGCAGCTTATCGTGCAGTGGACGGCGGTTTCTCAAATGGAGTTACCGAAATACAATGGCAGATTGATGCTAATCGCAAAAACCTGTCATCAGGTTATACAGGTTCGGTGTTCTACAATACCAAATCGTATCGACAGATGGCATCCGTGCTTGCTCAATCACATTTTATAGAAAAGGCCCTTGCACCTGCCATGGATTGGAAGGTAAAAGAAGAACTTGCTGCGCCTACAAATCTTAGTTTAGCAGGGACTACCTTAAACTGGCAGCACCCTACAGCAGAACGTTTTACAGTGTATGCTTATCCTAAAGGGACGATAAAGGAAGTCGCATTAGAGGATCCTCAATATTTGCTGCAAGTGGTGTATGGAAAGAGCATCAACTTGAGTAATGTTAGCAATTTAAGCAATAAAACAATAGCCGTTTGTGCATATGACCGTTACGGCATGGAGCATGGGGTAGCACTATACAATGAAGGTGATGCACCTATTCTGCCTCCTAATCAAGAAGCAGATAGCATCACGTGGGTACTCAATGGAGGAGAAGTGCCAACTGTGGAAGTGCCAAGCAATAAAGAGTTGTGGGATATGTGGAAGCCAGATTATGTGACCTTCTATCAAAATAAGTATGGTAGTCAGTTTGTGGCTTCAGAAGATCGCACAATGGACGATATACTTGGCTTCACATGGATCAACTCAATGGGGCAAGGTTTGGCGGCAGAATTCATGACTCAAGATACCAAGTGGCAGTGGCTGACAACATACATGTTGAAAGTAGCGAATGCAGAGGGATATGAGATTACTACCGACAACAATTGGCGCTATCATCTCTATTCATTCTTCAATTGCACCAATGCAGCCTATCGCATAGATGGCTATCGAGCTGGTTCCACCGCAGATTTTAGTAATGCTGGTAAACCAGCGGTGTGGGGAGACGCCTATCAAGTAGCTCATGGAGGAGTGGTACTACCAAGTAGGGTGTCTGAGACATTCGTTTTGCCTATACCAACCCACCCAGATGGCTTAACCTTCTATGGATGGTACAACAATGCAGATTTTGAGGGAGCACCTCTCGTGGAGATTCCTGCCGGATGGACAGGTACGCTCTATGCATGCTGGACACAACCAGAGTTGCTGGAATCCATAGCATGGGAGCTGAATGGAGGACGTGTACCAGCAGATGTACCTACTAATGACTCGCTATGGACTGCGTTTAAGCCATATTACAATGAGTATTATGATGATGAGCGTTCGGACCAACCAATCGAAAAAGTAGCTACCTTTGCAGCTGCTAAGATGCAGAAGATAATGACCGATCTTGAGTCTGAATACAAATGGCTTGGAAATTATGTGTTATCTATTGCCGAGTCACAAGATTACATTTTGAGCACTGATATGTCAAATGTAGATGAGACGTCTTGGCGCTGGCATGTACATGCATTCTTCAATTGTAATGACGGTACAGTAGAGGGTAATCAAAAAGTTGCTACAGCCAACTTCAGCCAAGCAGGTAAACCAGAAGCATGGGGCAGCGCATATCAAGCAGAACATGATGCAGTATTGCCAATCCACGTTAGTGAGGAATATGAGTTGCCTATACCAGTCAAAGAGGGGAGTATCTTCTGGGGGTGGTATGACAACAAGTCGTATCAAGGTACAGCACTGACGCACATACCTGCAGAGTGGACTGGCACATTGTATGCAAAATGGTATGAAACCCCTACTGATGTTGCAGAAAGCGAGGCTATCGAACCTATTAAAGTGTATGATGTATTTGGACGCTATGTAGGAAATAGTACACATCATTTATCACATGGATTGTATGTGATTATTCAAGGAAATAAGACAACAAAAATTATTCTGTGATAAGGATAAGAAGTAATTTTAATTAATAAATTTTATCATTAACCATTAAAAACATTTCGTATGAAGAAGATTTTTCTTTCTATGGCGTTAGCTATCTCTATGATGGCTTCAGCGCAAGTGTTTGAGGTGGGTCAACTCACTAAGTTGAACACTCCTACAGACACCGATGTGAAGGTGGCAGGCGTGAGTCCTGATGGCTCTTATGTACTGATCACCAGCGGTTCTAACCAAGGTTTGCGTCGCTATGACGTGGCTACTGGTAAGACCACTACTATTACTACTGCAGCAGGTGCAGGCTACAATGTTCAAATCAGCAAAGACGGTCAAGAACTTGTTTATCGCGAGACTAACTTTGACGCGCAAGGTTTGCGTAGAAGCGACATCGTTCGCCTTGACTTGACTACAGCCAAAACAGCTACTGTAGCTAAAGGTCAACGCGACATGATGGCGATGGCTAATACAAGTGCTAAGGTATCTGTATCTATCAATGATCGCAAGATTGTTCTTCAAAAGAACGGCAAGAACATCGTTCTCGCTCCTAATGGAAGCAATGAGAGCTATATTTGGCCTTCTGTATCTCCAGACGGTACCAAACTTTGCTACTACGTTTGCGGTAATGGTTGCTGGGTTTCTAATATTGATGGTAGCAACAAACAGTATATCGGTCACGATTGTCGTGCTGCTCAATGGTATGACAACAACACCCTTGTAGCTATGGCTGACGAAGATGATGGTCACTTCACCACCGCTTCTGTTGTTGTAGCTTATACATTGGATGGCAAGAAGCAAGTATTGACCAACAGTTCAATGATTGCTATGTACCCTTATGTAGCTGAGAACCTTATCGTGTTCTCTACTTTGGAAGGCGAAACTTATATGTTGAACGTTAAATAATGCAGACTGTTATGAAAAAGATATTTATGATTCTCGCAGCTGCGCTGCTTACTGTTTCCATGTCAGCTGCTGACTTGACAGGTAAACGTATCTATGTGAACCCAGGTCACGGTAGCTGGGGGCCTAATGATCGCCCTATGGCTACTATACCATACCCTAAATTAGCTACAACAGGAATGCCTGACACACTCGGTTTCTACGAGTCTAACACCAACCTCTGGAAGTGTATGTACCTCGGCGAGAAATTGGAGGCTGCTGGTGCTACCGTACTCTATTCTCGCACACAATCCGGTCCTTGGCCATACGAAATGAAAAATGGTGATTATCCAGACTATGTGTGGTGCAAAAACTGTGGTATTGCAGACCAAACTATTGGCTGGCAAGTAACCGATAGTTATGATGCACACCCTGATTATGAGAAGTACAACCGTATCCTATCAGAGATTTGCGAAGAGGTTGAAGCTAACAATATTGACTTCTTTATCTCTGTTCACTCTAACGCGAACACTGAGGGTAGCACCGCTAATTTCCCACTATTCCTCTATCGTGGTCCAGATGCGTATTCTACCGCAAACTCTACAAATGGTTATGAGTATGTAGTAGGTAGCTATGAAAAATGTAAAGTTGCTAATGAGGAAAAACTCAAAATCATGGAGGCTGGTATCGATGTAGCATCTTCTACAGCTATCAATGTCCGTGGCGATTGGAACTTCTATGGCAGCCATAAAGATCAAGAATTAAGTAACGGTAAAAAGTACAATGGTTATCTTGGCGCTTTGAAACATGGTGCTTCTGGTTACCTCTCTGAGGGTTATTTCCACACCTATCAACCAGCTCGTCACCGTGCATTGAACCAAGACTACTGCCATATGGAAGGTTTGGACTATTATCGTGGTGTGATCAATCACTATGGTGCAGACAAAGAAACTACTGGTTACATTGTTGGTACTGTGAAAGATCAACATAATAAAATGAATAATAGTTTGTACCAATATGTACCAAAAACTAACGATGAATGGGTACCATGTAACGGTGCTGAGGTTATATTAAAGAAAGCTGGTGTAGAAGTAGCTCGCTATACGGTAGATAACAACTACAATGGTATCTTCGTATTCGAGGGTCTTGAGCCTGGTGATGACTACACCCTCGAGGCAAGTTGTGATGGTTACTATCCACTAGACCAAACTAAGGGAAGTATGACTTGCTATATGGCAGATAAAAAAGCTCAGATGCCATTAGGCTATAGAGAGTCATTCTCTGTAAAGGCTAATGCAACGACTTACCCTATGATTCTATTGGCTGATACATCTTGGACTCCTCCTGCAGTGGTATATACCAACTATCCTAACCCAGAGCAACCTGCTTATCTCGGTGTGCCAAGCGTGTTCGAGATGGAGCAAGCATATGTGGACAAAGATATGGACGCTTTGTTTGCAGACAAGACTATTCGACGCGTACTCTATCGCGATGGTATGATGTATGTACTCGCTATCGATGCAGCCAAGAACCCAACACTCGCTGTAGTTAATGAGTATGGCGTTGTAGAGGCAGAATTGCCAACAGATTTCTGTACATATGTGGGTGCTGAAGGTATGAAACTTTCTGATATCGCATTTACCGCAGATGGTGTGCTCGTAGGTTGTAACAAAGAGGCTGTATCTTTCAATCCATCTAACAAGTGGAACCTCTACAAATGGGAGAAGACAGCTGAGGGTTGGACTGGTGCATTGTGGCAAGCACATGCTAACAACGAGACTGCTGGTAACTACAACAACGCTTATGTAGGTGGAACATTTGCATATTCTGGTACACTCGCAGAGGGTACTATCGCAGCTACTACTGTTACTACGGGTTCTAGCAAGGCAGTGCGTTATACTATTTATAGTATTTCTGACACTGTCGTAGTTGGTGCTATTCGTAATCAGCCTGATGGTGTTACTGAGGGTACTTATGGGGTAGATATGAAGTTGGTTGTTTCACCACGTGATAGCATGAGCTTCGTTCTTTCTTCTTCAATCAAACAAGCTGTTGAGTGGCAAATAGTGAATACTACCAAATCTGCTCCTACTATTGTAGGTACAATGCCATTCATTACTCATACTCCTAACTATTTCAAGTATGCAGGTAAGGCGATGATGGTTGCTCCTGTACAAGATGCTGATGGTAAGAATATCGGTGTAGCTGTTTATGACATCACCGCAGGTGTGGACAAAGCACAACTCATTAAGACTACCAAGACTACTCTCGATCCTTCAGAGGCAGCTTACACTGCTGCTTTCGCACAAGTGAAAGACGCAGACCTTACTCTCTATCTCGTAGCTGATGATGCTATTAGCAAGTTCACTACTGCTAATGTAGCTCAACCTGTTGTTCCTGCTATCATGGCACACGACTTGAACGTAACTTTGGTTAACGGTATTTATACTTTCTCTTACAATGCAAACTCTGACGCTAAGGCTGCTGCGCTTGTATTCTATAAGGATGGCATAGAGGCTGGTCGCGTAGTTGTTGACGTAAAGAAGGGCGCTAATACCTACGAGTTGGCAGCAGAATTGTTGCCAGGCGAGGAGGGTGATACCTTTACATGGGCACTCGATTTGACTGGTGAGGCTATTGCTAACTTCGGTATCGTAGCAGAAGATCTTTCATTAGATGAGTCTAGCACATCACGCTTGTTCAACGCGGTTAATACAAACCCAGAGAATGAGGCCTTCGGTAAGATCTTTGTGATGCACCGTGCTGGTTCTTCTTCTTCTGCAGCTGGTGTTAATAGCGGCATCTGGGTATATGACTACGACCTCGTTAAGCAAAATTCTGAGGTTTACAAGGGTGGCTTGACACGCTTTGGTAACCCAACTCGCATGTCTATGGACCGTGATGGTTATCTCTATATCGCTGACTGGGCCGATGGTTACTCTGGTATCTACTTGGCTAATACTGCTGACATGACTAAACCATTTAATCAGTTCTTTGTTGGCGCACGCCAAAGCAATGGTGCTTTCAGCAACAATGGTGTTTACACTGGTTCTTCTACTCCAGGTTGTAACGTTTACCACAATGGTAACGAGGTAAAACTCTTCGTGTACAACGAAGATGCTGCCGGCACATTGCCAGCTAATGGTATGGTTGTTTATAACATCGGTCAAGAGGATGGTACTATCCTTCGCCAATGGGAGACAGCTCCATCTGCTGTTTATACACTTACTGGTCAAGGCAATACCGAGGGTAACCCTTGGGGTACTAGCCACGGTTTCTTCGTGAGCCAAGTGCGTACAGAAGGACAAAATAGTGCAGGTTATACTTCCCTCAAGTTCTATGATTATGAGGGTAACGAACAAATGTCTTCTGCAGCAGATGAGTATAAGGAAATTATCACTGGTTCTGACGCAGGTGGTTATGTGGTTTCTGCTGACGAGTCTTTGATGGTATTCAATGGTGGTTCAAAAGAATTCCTTGTATTCGATATTGCATGGGAAGGCAACAAGCCAGTTATGACACTCAAGTACACCATCAATCATGGTATTGCAAGTATCCGTCAAATGAACTGGGATTATGCTGGTAATATCGTATGCTCTGGTGACAACGGTGTCCAAATCGTAACCTTGCCTAAAGAGGTTAACAATACCATCGTTCCTGCTAAGAAAGCATTGACCCTTGTTAAAAAACAAGGTGTAGCAGTTGCAGGAATAGAACTCTCTGTGGATTCTGCTTCTGTAGAACTCGACGCTACTCTTGACCTCTCTGGTTTGGTTGTATTCACTCCAGCTGATGCTACCAACAAGATGGTGACTTGGAAGTCTGAGGACGAGACTATAGCTACTGTTGATGCTAACGGTGTGGTAACTGGTCTAAAACTTGGTACTACTAAGATCTCTGCTACTTCTATGGAGGGTAATTATTCTGATACACTTAATCTTACTGTAATTCCTGTTGCTGTCAAAGGCATCAAGATTCTTTCTGGTGATGAGGATGGTATTATGCGCATTGGTTTGGGCGCTCCTTATGCTATTGCATATGAGATTACTCCTGCTAATGCTGCTAATAAGAACCTTACTTGGGAGTCTTCTAATCCAGAAGTAGCAGCTGTACAAAATAATCAAGCTTTGATTATTGGTGTCGCAGATGGTGTTGCTATTATCACCGTTACCACAGAGGATGGTGGATACCAAGATTTCTTAACCGTTTACGCAGGTACTTACACTTCTGTAGAGGATGTTAAGAATGCAACTGGTCTTGACCTCAATGCTCCTATGTACGATGTAGTAGGTCGTCAAGTGGACGCTTCTTACCGCGGTGTAATTATCCAAAATGGTAACAAGTATTTGTTGAAGTGATATAAACTCTTCATCTATCAATCAAGGGACTGCTCAAAAGGGTAGTCCCTTTTTAGTTTATTTGTAGAAAATTGTTAGAATTATTGCATATTTACAAAAAAAGTAGTACCTTTGTCGCCAGATTGAAAAATGAATTAATAACATTCTATTTTATAATTATCATGAAAAAAACAATTCTTCTTTGTGCGGCATGCGTGATTAGTATGCTTGCGAGTGCTCAACTACTAGAAGTAGTTTCGACACAACAATTACCAACTCCTTCAGGCGAAGAGTTAAAAGTCGCTGGTTTTAGTCCTAAAGGAGACTACCTTTTGCTAACTAACGATGTTAACTGCGGACTGATTCGCTATGATCTAGCAACCAAGACAGCTCAAACTATTACTACTGCTTCAGGTGCAGGTTGGGCCGTAAAAATTAGTGAAGATGGACAATGTATCGTATATCGCGAGAAATATATGGATGCTAATCAACTCATGAAGCAGAATATCGTGAAATACGATATGAGTGATCAAAAGAAAGTGGTTGTAGCGAAAGATCAACGTAACTTGAATCAACTCGTACATGCGAATGGTGCGAATAGCGTTACAATCAACGAGGATCTTCAACTGGTATTAGTACACAATGGTAAGAATATCGTGCTTACTCCTAACGGAGCAAACGAAGCATATAACTGGCCAAGCATCTCACCAGATGGACAAAAGATTCTTTACTATGTTTCAGGTAGAGGTTGCTATACTTGTGATTTGAAGGGCGGTAATGTTCAGTATATCGCAGACCACTGCCGTGCACCACAATGGTATGACAATAATACCATTATCGGCATGCATGATGAAGATGATGGCAAATATCTTACTGCATCTGCCATTGTAGCGTATAACTTGCATGGACAAAAGCAAATCCTCGTAAACAAAGAGATGATGGCTATGTATCCTTATGCTGCAGAAGGACAAATTGCATTTTCTACCGCTGGCGGTGAGATCTATTTGATGAAAGTGAAATAAATACTTCCTAAAACTATAGAATCATGAAACGTTTATTCTTATCTATATTTGCATTCTGCTGCATGATAATGTCAGCTAATGCGACCAAAGTATATATCAATCCAGGTCACGGTAGTTGGGGATCTAGCTGCCGCCCTATGGCTACTATCAACTACGCAGCTGGTGACACCCTCGGATTCTTCGAGTCGAACACCAACTTGTGGAAGTCATTTATCTTGGAGGAAAAACTCTTAGCTGCTGGTTATGGCGTAAAAATGTCACGTCGTGCTTCTGGCGGTAGCGGTACCAACGAGTGGAACAAAGCACTCTCTACCATCTGTACTGAGGCAGAGAACTATGGCGCTGACTACTATATCTCTATCCACTCTAACGCAGGTCCAGAAGGTGAATTAGGTGGCGCAAATGGTAAGTTTGCCAACTACCCAGTTATTCTTTACCGTGGTTACACAGGCGATCCTAAAGTAAAGAAGAGTGATGTAATGTCCAAAGCCTGCGTTGCACGTTTGTACGAGGCTTTCTGGACCAAGCCTGCAACTCCTAACGGCGGTGGCGGACCAGAGCCAACAACATACTACTCACCAAGCAACCCACGTATCGTAGGTGACTTGTCATTCTATGAGACATCATCTACCTATGGTTACCTCGGTGCATTGAAGCACGAGATTCCTGGTTTCTTGTCAGAGGGTTACTTCCATACCTATAGCCCAGCACGCCACCGTGCTTTGAACCCAGAATGGTGCCGCCAAGAGGGTGTGCGCTACTTCCGTGGTATTCAAGATTACTACGGCAAGTCTGGCGAGTCTGTTGGTTATATCATGGGTTATGTTCGCTCTAAAACAGAGAAATACTCACACAAATACTATATCCCTTACACAGGTTCTAACGATGAGTATTTGCCACTTAATGGTGCTAAGATTGTACTTCGCAACGAGGCTAACGAGGTAATCAAGACCAACTGCTATCACCATGTGAAGCGCATGCTTAAAGATCAAGATTACTATACTACTGACCATAACTACAATGGTGTGTTCGTATTCGAGAACTTGAAACCAGGTAAATACACACTTTACGTCCACAAAACAGGATATAAAGATTTGGTAAAAGAGGTGACTGTAACTGCAGACAAGACGATCTATCCTGAAATCTTTATGGAGAAAGGTAGTCCAAGTACCGAACCTAACGTGGCGCCAGTAGATCCAGATATCACATGGGAGTTGAATGGTGGTACAGTTCCTGGCGGTGATGTACCTACTAACGATGTACTTTGGAACACCTTCAAACCATACTATAATAGTTATTATGGTCTCAACCGTGCAGACCAACCTATTACAGCTGTTTCTACATTTGCTTCTGCAAAAATGTGCGAAATCATGACAGATGAAAAGTCTGAGTATCGATGGTTGGGTAAATACATCGCCGAAGTAGCTGCTACCCAAGGATATACATTGACCAATGATCCTAATGCTACAAATATGGAGAGAGATTGGCGTTGGCATGTACACGCATTCTTCAACTGCTCCGACGGACAACTGGCAGTTGTTACAGCTGATTTTTCTACAGCGGGCAAGCCAGAGGCATGGGGCATTGCATACCAAATAGCTACAGGAACAAGTGCCACACTCCCATATAAAGTAGATGCAACTTACACTTTGCCAACACCAGTTAGAGAGGGTTACGTGTTTGTTGGATGGTATGATAATCCTTATGGTAGCGGTACTGCACTCACCACTATTCCTGCAGGTTGGAAAGGTACACTCTACGCTATCTGGCGCGAGGCAGATCCTTCAGATGTAACATGGGTACTCAATGGTGGTAATGTGGGTAACATCCAATTACCAGAAGAGATAACTGGTTCTCCTTATACTATCCCAACTCCTACACGTACTGGCTATGTCTTCTTGGGTTGGTACGACAATCCAAATTGGACAGGAGATCCACTCACCGTACTTCCAGTAGGTTGGAAAGGTACTGTATATGCTAAATGGCGCGAGGCAGTTGTGACATGGGTGCTCAATGGAGGTAAAGTGGTAAAAGAGTTGACCGGTGCAGACGCTGTACAAGTACCTACTCAAGAAGAGTTGTGGGCAAGCTACAAGACAGCAGCTAACATTACCTCACTCGGAACACTTGAGGAGATAGCATCTAAGGGTGCTGGTCAACCACACAACAGTGGTGATACCCCTTGCGGTTGCCGTGTGATTTGTGCAAAGCTCACATCTACCGGCGTCCAAGCTGCATTTGGCAAAGCAGAGTGGAAATGGCTTAAGACTTATATCATGAGTGTTCAAACTGACTTGACCGATGACTTGACTGCTGCTGCATGGCGCTACGCGGTAGCTGCATTCTTCTTGCAGTCTATCCATGACTCATGGCCTGTGTCTGCGGACTTCACCAATGCTGGTAAACCAGAGGCGTGGGGACCTGCATACCAAGCAGCTCATGCTGATAGTTCTGTAGGTACTACCTATGAGGAAATCGAATTACCAAGTAAGATTATGGGTGAACCTTATACAATCCCAACTCCTACTAAGGATAGCGATACTTTCATCGGCTGGTATGATAATGCCAATGGTGTGGGCGAAAAGCTTACAGTATTGCCAGTAGGCTACGATGGAACGGTATATGCGATATGGCAATCAAGTGTTGGTACGGAGATTGGTAATGTACAAGCAGAAACTATCTCGGTACAGAAGATTATCCGTAATGGTCAAGTACTCATCATTCGTGACGGAAAAATCTATAATATGATGGGACAAGTGATAGCTGACTAATAATCATAAACAGCTAAAAAAATAAGTGCAGGCATCTTCAAATGTCTGCACTTATTTTATAATCTCTTATAAAGAAAGTATTCGGTAGTGACGATTAAAGATTGCGCAAAGGTAGCTCAAGGGTAACTCAAGGGTAGCTGAATCACTAACTAATCACCAACTGTTGATAGGTAATCATGCATAGCTTGTGCTGCTTTACGTCCATCGGACATAGCAAGGATAACAGTAGCACCTCCGCGAACAATATCTCCACCAGCAAATAAAGTAGGAATAGAGGATTGCATACTATCATTCACGATAATCGTTCCACGTTTGGAAATCTCTAATCCTTCAACAGAAGAAGGAATCAATGGATTAGGTGATACACCTAC
This sequence comes from Paludibacteraceae bacterium, assembly GCA_017546705.1. Lineage (GTDB taxonomy): Bacteria > Bacteroidota > Bacteroidia > Bacteroidales > Paludibacteraceae > Colicola. The sequence continues at coordinate 12,518 of JAFYSB010000007.1, read as the reverse complement.
CGATACAATCACTTCGTCCACAGGGATGGTGATAGTTTGTCCTTCAAGCGCCACAGGCGAACGACGTCCTGATTCATCGGGTTCGCCCAACGTCATGACTTGCAAAACCGCCTCTTTGACGCGACCATTCTCATCGGCATGGTATTCAATCGGATTGTGTAATGTTAAGAACTCAATACCTTCTTCCTTGGCATGGCGTACTTCCTCAATACGAGCGGGCATCTCCTCTTCGCTACGGCGATAGATAATCATAGCACGCTCTGCACCTAAACGTTTAGCCGTACGAACAGCATCCATAGCCGTATTTCCACCACCTATGACAGCCACATTTTTAGCGCGCAAAACAGGTGTATCGGATTCTTCGGATGAAGCATCCATCAGATTAACACGCGTCAAATATTCGTTGCAAGATAATACACCATTGAGATTTTCTCCAGGAATACCCATGAAACGAGGTAATCCAGCCCCACTACCAACAAAAATACCTTGATACCCTTCGGCTTTTAAATCGTCAATCGTGAGTGTTTTACCGATGATGACATCTGTTTTGAAATCTACTCCTAGTTGACGTAAACCTTCTATCTCTTGATCCACTACGCCATTAGGAAGACGGAACTCAGGAATACCATACTTGAGTACACCACCTATCTCATGCAATGCTTCGAAAACGGTGACTGTATAACCCAACTTGGCCATATCTCCTGCGAAAGCAAGTCCAGCAGGTCCGCTACCAACAACAGCTATTCGCTTTGCATTGATGGTATTAGGTTGTTGGCTTGTCTTGCTTACGTTGGCGTCTAAAGCATATGCATTATCTGCTACAAAGCGCTCAAGATAGCCAATAGCTACAGGTTCGTGTCCCATCTTGATGTGAATACACTGTGCTTCGCATTGCTTCTCTTGCGGACAAACACGTCCACAAACAGCAGGAAGCGTGCTGCTTTGTTTGATGACTTCAGATGCTGCTAAGATATTGCCTAGTTCCAATTGTTTGATAAAACCAGGAATATTGATATTAACGGGACATCCTTGTACACAAGTTGGTTTCTTGCAATCCAAACAACGATGTGCTTCTGTGACGGCTTGTTCGAACGTAAGACCTTGGTTAACTTCGCTTCTCAAGGATTTAACACGCTCCTCTGCTGGCAGTTCGTTCATTTTTACTCGAGGAATAGCTACGCGCTGCTTAGCAGTTAGAACAACCTCATTTATAATTGGTTGCTCGCTTGTAAGATTCGAAAGGATGGGTTGATTGGTTGCAGGAAATGATATAGAGCTATGTGTAGAAGCGTTGGAATAAGCAATCGCTTCTTCGTTTTTATACGAACGAAGACGTGTGAGCATCTCATCGAAATCTACTTGATGGGCATCAAATTCTGGACCATCTACACAAACAAATTTGGTCTTTCCTCCCACGGTCACGCGACATGCTCCGCACATTCCCGTACCATCCACCATGATGGTATTGAGGCTAGCATCTGTAGGGATATTGTATTGTTTTGTGGTCAATGCCACAAATTTCATCATAATCGCAGGACCGATCGTAATGCATTTGTCCACCTTTTCGCGCAATATCACCTGCTCTACCCCATTGGTTACCAGACCTTTTTGTCCGAGCGAACCGTCATCGGTCATGATAATCAGTTCATCAGAAACAGCAGCTAATTGTTCTCGAAGAATGATGAGTTCAGCCGTACGAGCAGCTAAAATAGTTATAACACGATTGCCCGCTTGCTTAAGTGCTTGAGCAATCGGTAGCATAGGAGCAGCTCCAACACCTCCACAAGCGCAAACGACTGTACCAAAATTTTTGATTTCTGTTGCTTTTCCCAGAGGACCTACGACATCTGCCAATTTATCCCCCACATTCATAGCACATAATTTGCTAGAAGATAGTCCAATACGTTGCACTACCAAGGTGATAGTTCCTTCTTCGGGGTTTGCATCAGCAATGGTAAGAGGCATACGTTCGCCATGTGCATCTGTTCGTACTATTACAAAGTGACCTGCACGACGACTTTTGGCTATCAAAGGTGCTTTGATAACAAACTCTGCTACATTCTCAGAAAAGAATTGTTTGGATACAATCGTATTCATACGCTGAGAAAATATATCCTCATTGAGGATTAGAAATATTTGGTTTCTGTACCAGTGATACTAGTTAGTAAGTTGTTAGCTAATCGGCTAGCGCCAAAGCGGAAAGACTCGTTGTTGAGCCACTCTTGGCCAAGAATCTCTTTCACAAGCGTATAGTGCTGAACAGCTTCCTCGGTTGTACTTACACCGCCTGCAGGCTTGTAGCAAACCTTCTTACCTGTTTTTGCGTGCCAATCTTTGATAGCAGTACACATGATATATGTAGCTTCAGGGGTAGCGTTAACAGCAATTTTTCCAGTAGAAGTTTTGATAAAATCAGCTCCTGCAGCCATTGCGAGGATAGATGCCTTGTAGATGTTTTCCGCCGTTTTGAGTGCACCTGTTTCAAGAATAACTTTGAGATGTGCATCCTTGATGGCTGCTTTGATTTCAGAAATCTCATCGCATACCTCTTGGTAGTTGCCCTCAAGGAATTTTCCGATTGAAATGACGATATCTATCTCAGTTGCGCCAGCAGCCACAGCCATAGCTGCCTCTGCGATTTTCACTTCAATAAATGTTTGTGAAGCAGGAAAACCAGCGGCTACTGCAGCTATACCAATCGGTTCGGTGAGGGTGTCTGCTGCAGTTTGTACCAATGCAGGATACACACACATTGCTGCCACGTTTGGCACGCCAGGAAAGTGGTCTTCAAACTCATTGACGCGTTGTGCCATGGTTTCTACCTTTTCGGTAGTATCTTCACCATTGAGTGTGGTCAAGTCAATTGAGTGGAGACATTGTTTCCATACTTCGACGTTGTTATTTTCATCAAAATGTTTCGCTAAGATATCTTCTACCGCAGTTTTTACGCTTTCATCTGTAAGCGTACAAGGATACTCTGCAAAAAGAGCTTCTAATTGGTTCATAATAATTTAGTATTTAATTGTTTATATTATGAGTTGATTCTTCCTATGATGGTTTCATTACCGCGAACGTGTTCGCCCATTGCAACAAAAATCTCGGTGTCAAGTGGCAAATACATATCTACGCGCGAACCAAATTTAATAAATCCAAGATGCTCGTTACGATGTGCTTGTTTACCAGCTTTTGCATAAGTTACAATACGACGTGCCATAGCTCCTGCTATTTGACGCACAGCCACTTGAACTTTGTTAGGTGTCTCAATTACGACTAAAGAACGTTCGTTCTCTGTGCTTGATTTAGGCAACCATGCCCCTTGATGACGTCCTTTTTGGTGCTGAGAAACCAATACATCACCTTCAATAGGATACCAATTGGCATGCACATTGAATGGTGACATGAAAATACTCACTTGTAAGCGTTTTTCGTGGAAATACTCATTCTCCTCAGTAGGTTCGATAACTACCACACGTCCATCAGCAGGCGCGATAAGGAAATTAGGATCATCGACCTCTAATACGCGCACAGGATTGCGGAAAAAATAAGTAACAAATACTAATAAAGCTGCTGAAAGCAACAATGTGATTGCGAATATCCAATTGGATGCCACAAAGAGGTAGATAGGTACATTGATTGCAAAAATCAAAAATGTAAGTCCTACGATAATGTTTCTTCCTTCGCGGTGAATACGAAGATTACGTTTTTTCTTTCCCATGATTATAATTGGTTATAAGGTATTTGACATAACATATCAATTGCTTGATCAAGACCTAGTTGCATTTTCTTGTCAAACATCATTTTAAACATAATAGGCATATCCGTTTTGATTGTGATACGGATGCGAGTATCTAATTCTGCCACTTGCTTCAATTGAATCCAAACGTTGAATGGAATGGGCAGATCTTCTGCTCCAAATTTGATGGTTTTGTACTCTTCCTTTTCCACTATAGCAATGGCTATTTTTTGCCCCAATCCTTCAACTTTCATGCGGATTCGATCGGGAGTAACCTCCATATCCTTGATTTTATCTTGAGGGATAACATCACGGAAGCGATTGATATTCTCTAGGTTGCTCAGTACAGCAAAAACTGTACTATCATTAGCAGCTATTTGACCTATTTTACTTTCGTATTTGATTTCTGCCATAACTTATTTGCTCCATTTAGAAGGTTGGTGTTGCCATTGATGTATCGCTTTGCTTTGTTCTGCATCAATAAGTGACATATTCTCTGCATGGTGCAAAACAACATCCAAATTAGTCAATGCAATTAAGTCAACTTCGGCTTTTTGCAACTTTTTAGAAGTAGTAGGGAAAGCATAGTCAAAAATGGTAACAATACCCAAAACATTGCAGCCATTATTGCGCAAAGCTTCCACTACCTTGAGGCAATTAGTGCCTATATTGACTTGATTTTCGATAATTACCACATTTTGGCGAGGACGCAAATCGCCTTCTATTTGATTTTCCAATCCATGATCTTTTGGAGTGGGATGTACATACACAAATGGCAAACTGAGTTGCTCTGCAACTAGTACTCCGTGTGCAATGGCATTGGTAGCTACACCTGCTATCACATCTGCGTCAGGGTACATTTCCGCAATGGTACGTGCCAACTCAATACGCACAAAATCACGGATCTTGGGATAGGATAATATCTTGCGATCATCGCAATATACGGGTGCATACCAACCATTGGCCCACTTAAATGGGTTACTAAGCTGGAACTTGAAGGCCTTTAGTTGCAGCATTTTGATTGCCGTTAGGTTTTGTAGAACACTCATATTGCAAATATTAATGGTTGTTTTTAATAAAAAATCTCCGCATTATGCCAAAATTCGGACAAAGGTACAATTTTTTTTGCACGTGTGCAAGAGAATGGGTAAAAAATGTATTTTTTAAAACCAATTTCGTGGTTGGTTATTGATAGGTTAGGATGAGTTTATCCACGAGTTCGGGAACGCCGATGGTGGCGTTTTTCTGGATATGGTGGGCGCGGTGGCGGTAGATGCCGAGTTCGGGCGTGTTAGGATCTATCACATAAATCTCTGCCGATTGTGGTGCATATTGCAATAAAAATGCAGCTGGATAGACATTGAGCGAAGTTCCTACTACAATGAGGATGTCCGCTTGGCTAGCCACTTCGCAAGCCAAAGGGAAATACGGTACATCTTCGCCAAAGAAGACTACATAAGGACGAAGAAGTGAGCCATCTGGGTGGCGGTCGCCATAGTGTTGCTCCCAGCCATCTAAGTCAATTGTGGCCAGTTGGTTAGTTTCAGAGCGAAGTTTAGTGATTTCGCCGTGGAGGTGAATAACATCGTGGCTACCAGCACGCTCGTGGAGGTTGTCGATGTTTTGTGTGATGACTTGGGTATCAGGAAAGGCTTCTTGCAAGCGAGCAATAGCATAATGTGCTGCATTAGGTTGGGCTGCGAGGGCTTCGCGGCGGCGCATGTTGTAGAACTCGACACAGAGTTGGGGATTATTGAGCCATGCATCGTGGGTGCATACATCTTCTATGCGGTAGCGGTCCCACATGCCGTCAGAGCCACGAAAAGTACCTAATCCACTCTCTGCGGATACGCCTGCTCCTGTAAAAACAACGATTTTCTTAGTCATATAAATAGGGTGTTAGTGGTTAATGTTACACTTATTGAGTGCAAAGATACAAAAAATAAGGGAAACTACCAAATTATCTTTTTAGATTATCTTTAGCTTGCTCCTTTTTTTATTTAAATTCGTTGTTTTTGTAAGAAAAAAAGGAGCAAGCTATATATGAGATGGATGTTGGGGAGAGAGTACCTTCAGCTTGAACTATTCGGAAATTCCGAATGGTTGCTTCCTATTCTAATTCTTTTTAGCATTGTAGGATTCGATGGTCTTTGTTTGAATGATGATTGCGGTATCACCCTTATTGAGGGATTTACTCTCGGTGGTGATAGTGCGGGTTACATTACACGAGGTCAGACCTAGAGCCATCGCAATGGCAGTAGCAATAGCCAATGCGAGGTATTTAATAGCCTTCAGAAGGCGTTGTTTTTGTGTGTTAGTTAGTGGTTTCATGTTTCTGTAGTTTTGTGCCATTCGGGCAGGTGATATCAGTTTGTGAGGTTATGTGCGCTTGGTGCTGGTGGTGTTGCCTGCGGCGAGGTATGTGCCTCGCCAGCAGGGAGCATCAGCAGTTTTACTTGCCGTTGATCAGTTCCTCTTTGCAGATGTCGAAGACAAAGGCATTGAGTGTTTTGAACTTGGATTGCTTGATGAATGCCGCTTGGTCACTTGCCATGAAAGCAGGATCTTCCAAACGTTCGCGAGTCATCTGTGCAATTTGCGCGAACTGAGTGCGCCATGTTCTTTCTTTCTCGGTAACAGGTGTAGTACGTTGGCCACGTACCGAAGTGTATTTGCGTTCGGAAAGCTTGCGGTAGTTGTAGGTGGTGCGGTACTTCTTGGAGATTTTGCCCGAAAGGTGATGGATAGGGTCTTCGTAAACAACTTGTGCCATATGTGTTCGGCAATCGAACACCGAGTATAATTTTAAGACAATTGATGTCAATTAGGATGTCAATTATTGTCAATTCAATGATTATCTTTTGTTTCTGCCCAAATGAATGCAACGCGTTGCATTAGTGGGCAGAACAAAATGATTGTTTATACTCGGCGTTTGAGATCCTCTATGCCGCGAGAGGGGGTTAAAGGGTAATTAAGAATTTTGAATTATGAATTAAGAATTAAGAGATTGGGATTAGAGTTTGGCGAGTTCTTGTGCCATCATGTAGCCGTGGAGAGACTTATACTTGGTCTGCTTTTTGAACTCCTCTTTGTATGCTGCTCGTTGTTCAGGAGTGAGCGCCTTAACATTGGCAGAGGCTGTAGCCATCTTGGTTTGTTGCGCTTTTTGGGCGGTAGATGGTTCGCCTGTGTAAGGGTTGCAGATTTGTGAGGTGAAGGTTTCGCCGTACATCTGTTTGAAGATGATGTCAGAGTGTTTGCAGATTTTGCCACGGAATTGGCGGAATGGGGCTTCTAATTTAATTTTAGACATGTTTGTTCGGCAATGAACGGGAGTATAAATTTAAGACAATTTATGACAATTAAGTCGACAATTAGTGACAATTCAAAGATTATTTTTTGTAACAAAAATACGCAGCGCTACGCTTGCTACAAAAATATGGCGACTTTGTCGCAGTTTAGTGAACGCTCGCGGGGCGAGCTACAGTTTAGTGTTTAGAGCGATTTTTATTAAGACAATTGGCGTCAATTTTGTTGTCAATTATTGTCAATTCAAGATTTGCCTTTTGTTTTGCCCATATGAATGCAACGCGTTGCATTAGTAGGCAGAACAAAATGATTGTTTTTTACTCGGAGTTCGGAATCCTCTATGCCGTGAGAGGGGTTTTAAAGTTTAGTGATTAGAGTTTAGTGTTTAGAGAAGTTGATAGTTGAAAGTCTTATGACTTATAACACTCAACTGAATTAGTTTAGTGACTGGGTGTGGAGTGTGCAGGTCCAGCAGTGATTGAAGGTGAGGGATTGGGCGAGGGTTTGGCGGATGATGTCGCATGCCTCGTCGGGAAGGAAGAGTTGAGGGTCGAGAGGGACGACCTTGACTGTGAGGGTGGTGCCATCGGTGGTGAACTCAGGATTGAGGGTTTCCAAATGAAAGAGGACTGCCTCTTTGGCTTGGAGCATCTCGGCTGCGCTTTGGCAGGGAATGGAGATGAGAACGAAATGTTTGGGTTTCATATTCTTTATTGTTTTAGTAGTGATACAATATGTTTCTGCGTCCGTCTTTTTGCGAAACGCTTTCACTTATTAAAGTATTGCCGTATCTTCGGCATTTGTGCTAAACAACAAAGAAAAACTCATCTTTGCGAAGATAAGTGTATAAAAAGAAAACGGAATGCAGCTGTGAATCAGTGCATTCCGAAGAAAATAAAATTGTTTGTATTTTTTATGCTTTGACGAAAGATTTGCCGATATTCTTCAATAAAGTATCTAAATCGGCATTAGTGCTTTTAGCAGGATCAAGTATATCAATAAAGGTTTCAATGGCAGAAAAAGCAAGACCTTCGGGCATATGTTCTTTGTTAAAATCATGAAACATATTTCCATGCCAATCTGAAAAATGGTTCTCTACGATTTTCCATAATCCATAACCTTTAGGAGTAGAGATGATTTTACGCTCTTTCATTCGTTTAAAAAGCGCATATAGTCTTTGCTTTGTGGTTGTCCAGACAATAACATCATTTGTATGTTTGTCTGCAAACAAAGAGAGGAATGCATCTGGTTCTGTTTGCGGATCAATCCAAGTTTTGGTTGGCTCGTATTCTTTACAAAGAAACTGATAAAAGAGGGTCAAACGCTTTGTAGCATTAAACTGTTCGCTATTGTAAGTATAGATAAGAGCTGGTGTTTCGAGAAAATGTGTGGACTTCTTAGGAGTTACTGTCTTTCCTTTGCAGGAGAAGGTTAATTCAGATTGTTTTGGCGTAGTCGGTTTCTCATTAATGATTTGAATGCCAATGCCGCCTGCTTCGACATTGTTGATTTCGTAGTCCACATGTTTGGACTGCACGTAGTCACCTGCTACGTTGATGATGGTTTTTGCTTCTTCCATAGTTGATTATATTACGGTTTAAAGTGATTATAATAGAACTTATTTATCCTCTTCAAATGGTAGTGTCGGCAAAGAGAAATGGTCGAAATCTGATTCGAAAATACGATCTTGAATAATGCGGTATTTCTCGAACTCTGTTTCGGCATACTCTTTCGCTTGTTCGGCAGTCACATTTCCTGCTCCTGTCAGGATAGGGCGCTCGGTAGTATCTAAGAATTTGTCAATACGCTTTGCCCAATCCTCCATGGTCATCGGGATATGTCGTTTAGCCATATCTTCTGCAACCTCTAAGAAACCATTTACGATACGCCCCATAGACTCTAACTCTATCTCTCTGAGATAATTCTTTGCTACGCTCACATCTGGTTTGAGAATTTTTCCTTTGGGAGCATGTTCCCATGTAGTCAATCCCATATGTTCTTTCTCTGCATCAGCTCGTTCTAAGATTAGTTCTGCCGCGGTGTGTCCATGTACGGCATAGTGCATTTTGTTTTGCACTTTAGCAAAGAACTCTTGTGTGGTTGGAGCATTCGGATTGTAATCTATAGCAGTAGCATAGATGTCTGTTATCTTCTGATAGAAGCGGCGCTCGGAGAGGCGAATTTCTCGAATTTCGGCAAGTAGGTATTCAAAATAATCTTCGCTAATAAACGCCCCATTTTCCATGCGCTTGCGATCAATGATGTAACCACGAATAGCAAACTGACGAAGCACGGCTGTGCACCATTGACGGAATTGCGTAGCTCGGCGTGAATTAACACGGTAACCAACAGAGATGATGGCATCGAGGTTATAGAAAGTGACTTCTTTGGTTTGTGTTTTGCCTTCTATTGCACCATGCTGAGTGGTATGTCGGAATTTCCGACATACCACATCTGCTTGTAGTTCTCCACTCTCAAAGATATGTTTTAGATGCTCGGTTATCGTCGAGCGTCCTTTGTCGAAAAGTGTTGCAATGGCTTCTTGTGTAGCCCAGATCATTTCGTCTTGGTAATACACTTGTACGCCTTGTGCCTTATCTTCTGCTTGAAAGATAAGGAATTCAGCTGTAGAGTTGCGTATTTGTAGTTGTTGTGCCATAGTTGATATGGTTATTGTTTATTCTTAATTCTTGTTTATTTGCGCACCGATAGCGTTTGGGGCTACATTATCTATATGTGCACCGACATGCTTGTCACCAGCGATATAGTCGCCTTGGACATGATATATGCTTTGGTGGGGCTGCGAATCAGAAGTATGGATATTATCTTTCTTCCATTTCAAATACTCCATAAAGTATTTCATCATTTCAAGGACTTCTGGTCTGCCGTTATACCATCTATCATTATACGCTAGTGAGCCGCGGAAGTTTTCAAACATAGTTTCTCGATTGTAGATGCTATATTCTTCCTCATACAAACGATTATAATAGTCATCTATTGTTGGGTCAAGCAATAGTGTATTATCCTCATCCATTTCCTCTTTTATTTGTGCTAAGCGTAGGCGTATATATTCATCAAAACACTCATTTCGCAATCTCCGTTTAATATCTGCAAAACCCATGGGATCTGATGTGTACATTTTTCCAGTTACCAAATATTGTCGGAAGCTTTCTGCCAAAAAGATATTACGACTGAAATCATAGACATTATCGAATGATAGTTGATCATATTGACGACTGCTATATAAAAAGTATTCAATTAACGGGTCTTTTTCTCCAGATTGTATCGTAGCATGAATTTCTGAGGCTAATGCTACGATGTCTCTGCTATGTACAAACTTATCGGACCAAACTAATGCTATCTCATTCAACCCTTTTCCTCCTATGTCCACTCTATCATAGGTATTAGGTATCTGTGCCCCATGCTGAATTATCAGTGCGCGGAGACGAATATTTATTCTAACCAGACAAGCCATATTTGAAATAAATGCATCCGCAGCTTCTTTTGATGGAAAACACTTTGGAGCCAAGTCTTGCCAACGACCAAGAATGTCCATTCGTTTGGTAAAGTCATCTATTTCATTCAAAAATGTCCATACAACCCCTATCGGAGAAAATTCCTTCATTAAATGGATTAGCATAACAAGATGTGACAAATAGCTTTGCCAATCCACATCTGCAATCTTTTGTTCGCCACGGTTGATAGCTCGGAGTATATCTAACTCATGAGGGTCTTCTATTTGCTCTGGTTGTTTATTCATGTTGTTTAGGTATTGAGGATGAAAAAATCATATAGTTATTTTGTTCATTTTCGCGGCAAAGGTAGTATATTAAACTGCTAAAAGTTGTCAGTGGCTAAAGAAACATGCAAATAAACACTCTAGCAAGTTACCAGCAAGTTAAATTCACAATATAACTAATTGATTATCAAGAATAACTACTGTGAATTAAACACTGCAGCAAGTTACCAGCAAGTTAAATTATGCCCATACAGGGATGTATTTCATATGTCTTGGAGCAGTGTTTGGATCTATAGGTTTGATATATTGTTCTTCAAGTAATTGTTTTATTAAGCGAGATATAGAACTAGATGATGTTGTTGGTAATGCAAAACGTTCGCGAAGAGAAGTGTTCGTAAGCACTCCTCCTTCAGTAAACATAATGCAAGCATGCAAATATGAAGACCATATTTTATCCTCTATCGGGATATTCAAGAAATTTAGATATGAAAAAATAGTAATTTTTGTTGATTCTTGATAAATATGTATGCGTGGAGCCGGTAACTTTTGTAATTCACAACTAATAACCATTCTGTCCCATCCACGTCCTAATTCTTCACAGATATTAAGACGTCGCATAAGTGCTGCCAATTTTTCATTACGAGATTTAGGTGGATTATCAATGATCCTCATGATATCTACTAATGGAACACCTGGATTAGTAATTTCTATTCTATTACTAAACAATTCTATTATAGGACCAGATCCCGTAATATAAAAATCTTGGTGTATCAATGCATTTGCAATAGCTTCTCGAACAGCAGGAAGAGGAAATACAGAAATTGTTTTACGCAACGCAGAATTAATATCTTCTTTGGTTGGTAGAAGCGTATTTACATATTTTACTATACTCTCAAAACTAGAAGCATATCCCTTGTTGATTGTTTCCTCTTTTAGTATTGTCAATCTATTATTACCCTCATATTGAACTATTCGTACTGCTTTACGACTAATGCGCGAAAAATCAGTTAACTTCTTTGCAAAAAGAATAGCACCTAAATTAGTAATTGAATATAATCCATTATCTTGGCGTAAAATAATATCATCCTCTACTAAAAAATGAATATATCCCTCCTTATTTGTAGGAATAGGCTTGTTTTGCGCCTCAAAATACACATCACAATCCAATAATTGAATAATATCAGCTAATTGTACATCAGAAAGTGCAACTGTATCTTCAAATTGTTTATGTCGCAATTTTTCCCACAATTGTGCCTGTTTGAGTGGAAATTCATTAATTTTTTTCGTATAACTTCCAATGCGAATGAAACCATTTTTCTCAAAGACAACAGGCATACCTTCAGAACGACATATTCTAATTACTTCAACATGTTTGCCGTCAATATCAACAGAATGAAATTCAAAATCTGCATTTTTCGACAACAAGAAACGCAACCAATTTTCAAGTTCTTGATTACCCTTTTTTTCTAGAGGTAATCGAACATCAGTACCCACTATATTATGAGTTTCATCTTCTACACCCCATATCATATAAGCATAATTACGGTCCGCTAAAACAGCGCTATTGGCTAATGCACTAATATCCTCTCCTATCATTTGAGGACTCCAATTATTATGCTTAAACTCCACCCAAGTTGTTTCGGCTGGAAGTTTACATAATTCGAGTACAAGATTACTTAAATTTTCCATATATATTCCTTTTTTAGACTGGTCAGCAAGTTACCAGCAAGTTAAATT
>JAFYSB010000054.1 GCA_017546705.1 Paludibacteraceae bacterium | reverse complement strand
CGTTCATCCTGAGCCAGGATCAAACTCTTCGTTGTAAAAAGAAAATTAATTTTTAGCTCAGAATAACCTTTTCTATTGTGTACTTTTTAACGGGAACCGTATAATAAAATCGTATTACACGTTTTCAGTTTCCCAATTGAGCATTACTGCTCTCTTGTACTACATTATTGCTTCAATCTCTCAAAGAACACTGTGATTTTGCGCTCATTTTTCGTTTAGCGCGAAATCGGGTGCAAAGGTACTGCTTTTTTTTGGACTGACCAAATTTTTAAGCAACTTTTTTCAGTATTTTTTGCACTTTCTTCGTAAGTAGCTGATTTTCAGCATTACGTTTTTTTTTAGTGTAATTTCCGCCATTTTCGAAGTTCGCTAACCTCAGGCGCAAATCGGGTGCAAAGGTACTGCTTTTTTGTGAATTGACCAAATATTTTGGCATAAAAAATGCTATAAAACATTACTTTCTTTATAAGTCGCTGATTATCAATAAGTACTTTTTTATTACATTTACACCAGCAATCATAATGATTAACTGCTTACACACATATGCATAATATATTATAATAATGTACGCGCGTACGCGCGTACGCGCGTATGAACACGATACTTGTAGTGTAAAAAGATGCACCTTAATTGCTAATTGGCAATTTTTAAGTTAATAAACGCTAAATGCGTCCATTACTTTTCGTATAATTGACGGAGGTGATCTAAGAAACAGGGATAAGATTTGCTAATGCAGGCCGTGTCATCCACTTCATAGCCTGCAATTAACAATGCCATTGCCATGCGGTGGTCGGCGTCTGTACGATGCTCAGCTACGGCACGTAGGCGATCGGATTCCTTTAGGGGCAAAGACTCAACGCCTGTAGCGTGTAGTTGGATGCCCAGACGCTCGCATGTAAGAGCAACTGCTGGGTAAAGGTCAGGGCAAGCTACAAAGTCGTGGTGTAGAGTGTAAGGTGTATGGTGTAAAGGCGAGGAAGATATCACAACACCGTCGGTGGTGTAGTAGGTTTGGACGCCAAGAGTTGCGAATATATCGGCGACAACCTTGTCGCCTTGCAGGGAGTTGCGACAGAGACCAGGGAGCGTAATCTCACCACCATGAAGAGCCACATATTCGTACCAAAAGGCGGCAGAGGACCAATCTTTTTCTATAAAGCCCCCTCCAACTCCCCCTATAAGGGGAGAGGTATACTCCGCAGCATCCCCCCATTGCTTGATCATCTCACGGGTGAGGGTGATATAAGGAGATGTGCTATCAGTGTGGACATTCGCACCGATGAGTAACAGGGCAGAAACAAACTGCGTGGATTGTGGATTATTGATAGTCACTATCCTATGCTTATCCAATATACATCCCTTAATGCGCAGAGGTGGAAAGCCTTCTTCGCCCAAATATTCAATATCTGCGCCTATCTTGCGGAGTGCGTCCACCAACTGACCTATAGGGCGATGGTGCATGCGTTCTACGCCATCTAAAATAGTTGTTTGTCCTTCTAACTGCGCGCAATAGGCGGTGAGGAAACGCATAGCAGTACCGCAATTGCCCACATTGATATGTGGGGTTGGAAGAGTTTTAGAAGTCTTAAAAGTTCTAAGGGCTGTTAAGGCATTGTGAAGAATCAGCACATCTTCAGGCAAATCAGCAGAGACGGTCATTAGACCGTCTCCGTGTATGGCTTGCAATATCAATAGACGATTTGCAATGGATTTCGATATTGGCAGTTCGATGCGAGGCATTTTTTAGTTTAAAGTTTAGAGGTTAGAGTTTAAAGGCGCGGTCTTGCGGCTTTGCCGCTATTCTTGCCTATAACCTTTAACCTTTCGCCCATAACCTAAATTAGTTCACATCAGGCAAGAACGAATAGTCGCGGGAGTAGCGGAGGTGTTGCTCGATATAACCCTCGGTATAGTCGAGGGTGACATCCGTGATATTGCCTGCGGCATCGTAATGCGCGGTATAAACAGGGTTAACAAAGCCCTTGTATGGCGCCAAGTTGAGGCACTCATAGCGCTCCAAAATCTCTTTATGCAAGTCTTGATCTACCTTCACGGCATACTCCTCAACCATCGCTTTAGCGGCAGGGTAATCGCCCTCGGAAGTGATGCGTTGGATCTCGCGGAGCAACTCGCCATAGAGGTGACGAATACCCTCGTAATCATTGATTTGGAGGTAGTGTTTACCATCGCGTTCGATCATCTCTACCTCGTTGTTCTTGGCGTTCTTGAATACCCAAAGGGCGATGAGTTGGCGGTTACGCATGTGTGATTCTTCGATGTCCTTGCCTGGCTCAATGCGTACGAGTTGGGTCATGAGGCCGTTCATCATTTGTTGGTAGTAGAAGCCCTTGTATGCCTCTTCGTTCTCCAAGAGTCCGAGCTCAACGAGCTTAGGATCAGCCATATAGTAGAGACCGAGCAAGTCGGCACGCGCCTCCTCGATAGTAGAAGCATGCTCCTTGAGGGCATCTTTGGTCACACCAGGCATGAGTTTGCCCGAACCGTGACCTACGCACTCGTGGAGATCGGTGTGGAGGTCGCCACAAGCACCTGCCTTCTCGTACATAGCAATCACCTCTGGGCTAATCATAAACTCCTCGTTGAAGCCATTACCCTTAGCAGCTTCGTTGTAGGCGTGGGTAATATTGTCGATGGTCACAGACTTTGAACCGTAATCCTTGCGAATCCAGTTGGCGTTAGGCAGGTTGATACCGATAGGAGTTGCAGGGTAGCAGTCACCTGCCAAGATAGCAGCAGTGATGACCTTTGCGCTTACGCCCTTGACTTCCTCTTTCTTGTATTTCTTATCGGTTGGAGAGTTGTCCTCGAACCATTGTGCGTTGTCGGAGATAGTTTGGCAACGGTGGGTAGCACGCATGTCTTTGAAGTTCACAAGCGATTCCCAAGTACCTGTAATACCCAATGGGTCGGCATATGTCTCGGTGAAACCGTTGACATAGTCCACGCGGCTGTCGAGGTCTTTCACCCAAGCAATGCAGTACTCGTTGAAGGCACGGAGGTCGCCCGTCTTGTTGAACTCAATCATCTTCTCGATGACGAGGCGTTGTTGCTCATTCTCGGCAAATGGGAGCGCTTTTTCGAGATGCTCTACCACTTTTTCGAGAGCGGCACTATACATGCCACCTACTTTGTAGGTACGCTCAACGACTTTGCCGTTCTCCTTTACGAGTTTGCTGTTGAGACCTATCCAGAGTGGCTCTGCTGAAGTATCTTTATGCTTCTCGTAATATGCCTCTGCCTCGGCTTGAGTTACGCCCTCATAGTAGTTGTTGGCAGATGCAAGAAGGAGGTCTTCGCCTTCGAGACTGAGACTCTTAGGCATCACGGTTGGGTCAAAGATAACAGGCAGGATAGCCTCATCATAAGTCACACCAGCTTCTGCGCATGCAGCAACGAACCACTCCTGAGAGAATTCAGGTTGGAACTTATCGGAAGCATAGTGGTGGTGAATACCGTTGGCAAACCATACGCGCTTGAGGTATTTTTCGAAGTTGACGAACTCAGCGGTAGTCTTGTCGCCTTTGTATTGTGTGTAGAGTGCTTCGAGGGCACGGCGGATACGAAGGTTGTAGCGGCCGTTTTGGTCGAAGAGGATATCACGGCCGTGCAAAGCTGCTTCGGTGAGGTGATAAACGAGGGTCTTTTGTTGCAGACTCAGTGAGTCAAACTCTGGCACTTGGTAGCGCAGAATCTCGAGGTCATAGAATTTGTCCACGGTGTAGTCGAATGTTTGTTGTTTGCAGCATGCGCTGAGTGCTACGAGCGCAAGACTGAGAAGGGTTAGTTTTTTCATTTGATATTATATTCTTTGTTTTAATTACCATAATCGGGTGCAAAGGTACAAAAAATATTGCATTTATGCAATATAACAATGGAAAAGTTTGTTACTTTTCTGAAATTGGGTAGACTGAGAGTATTATCAAAAGACTTGCTCAGTGTTTGAGAAAAAAGAGGAAATATTTGCAACTCTCAAAAAAAAAACGTACCTTTGCAGAGAATATATATATATAGCACTCTACAAACCATGTTTACAAGAACTATACAATTATTAGGTGAGAATGGATTTCAGGCGTTGCAAGATGCACGCGTGATACTCTTTGGTGTGGGAGGAGTAGGCGGTTGGTGCGCCGAAGCATTGCTCCGCACAGGCATTGGACACCTGACCATCGTGGATTTTGACAAAGTAGATACTACTAATCTCAACCGCCAAGTAGTAGCCACACACGATAATATTGGGTTAAGCAAAGTGCTTGAAATGCAAAAACGCCTCCAAAGTATTGCTCCAAAAGCCGACATTCAAACAATTGAATGTCAATACAACACTACAACAGCTAATACCTTTAACTTAGCGCAATATGACATCGTAGTTGATGCTATTGATATGGTAGAATGCAAAGCACTGCTACTCTACCAAGCGACTCAAGCCGGATGCAGGGTGTACTCTAGCATGGGAGCTGGTCGCAAAATCGACTCACAAAAGATACGCACTGCAGAGTTTTGGAAAGTACAGGGATGTCCTTTGGCTCGTGCTCTGCGCACAAAAATGAAAAAGGCAGGACTGTTGCCTGCCTCTAAAATTCAATGCGTATATTCCGAGGAAATTAGCGGTGACCAAGGGACTCTCGCTCCCATAGTGGGGATCTTTGGGATGACCCTCGCCAGCCTTGTGATCAATGACCTTACACAAGGATTGCGTAACTAATGACTGACTTGCATGATGTTGGCGAAGACACCTGCGGCGGTCACGCTAGCACCTGCACCATAGCCGCGAATCATCATTGGATAGTCGTGGTAGCGTTCGGTAGTGATAAGAATGATATTGTTGGAGCCCTCCAGTGGATAGAATGGGTGATTGGCATCCACTGTCTCGAGACTGACACGCGTCTTGCCTTCTTCCATAGTAGCTACGAAACGCCAGCGCAGACCTTTCTTCTCCAACTCTTGGCGGCGTGCTTCGAAGTCGCCATCCAACTCAGGAAGGCGTTTCCAGAAGTCCTCTACTGAGCCTTGGAAATAGGTTTCTGGCACAAAGAGATGTTTCTCTACATCCTCTTGCTCCACAGGGTAGCCTGCCTCGCGCGTTAAGATAACCAGTTTGCGAATCACATCTTTGCCGCTGAGGTCGATGCGTGGGTCAGGTTCGCTATACCCTTGTTCTTTGGCGCGGCGAATTGTCTCGGAGAATGGTACATCGGCAGCTATCTCATTGAAAATGAAATTGAGCGTGCCACTGAGTACGGCTTCAATGCGGAGTATCTTATCCCCCGAATTGCGTAGGTCGTTGATAGTGCCAATGATAGGCAAACCAGCACCGACATTGGTTTCGAAGAGGAACTTCACACCACGGTCAAGAGCCGTTTGCTTGAGGCGGAGGTAGTGGCTATATTCGGACGAAGCAGCAATCTTATTGGCAGTCACTACGGAAATGTTGTTCTCCAATAGACTTAGGTATATACCTGCTACATCTGCACTTGCTGTACAATCGACAAAGACGCTGTTGTAGAGATTCGCCATTTGCAAAGCTGCTTGCTTAATACTGAAGCTACCTGTGGTTTTCTCCACCGATTTGAGTTGTTCGCGGTAATTGGCAAGATCCAGACCATCGGCATTGAAGATGGCTGTACGGCTATTGGCAATACCTACGACATTGAGTTGCAGGTGTTGCTCGTGGAGTAGCATGTGCTGTTGCTGCTGGATTTGTTCGAGCAGTTGTGCGCCTACAGTGCCGACACCACATACAAAGATATTCAGCACTTTGTTTTCGCTGAGGAAGAACGAGTCGTGCAGCACATTCATCGTCTTGCTGAGTTGCTGCTGAGGTACAACGAACGAGATATTGGTTTCCTTGGCACCTTGTGCAAAGGCGATGACACTGATACCGTTTCTGCCTAATGTGCCAAAGAGTTTACCTGCAATACCAGGCATGTTGTGCATATTTTCACCCACGATACTCACTGCTGCCAAACCCTGTTGTACGAGCATTGGGTACATTGATCCGACTTTGATCTCCTCGGCAAACTCTTGGGTTAGTACTTCTACTGCGGTGTCGCAGTCTTTATCCTGCACACCCAAGGTGGTGGAGTTCTCAGAGGATGCTTGACTAACGAGGAAGACGGACACACCTGCTTGAGCTAATGCGCTGAAGATGCGTTGGTTGACACCAATTACGCCCACCATCGAAAGACCCGAAACGGTGATTAGTGCCACGTCGCGAATACTACTCAAACCGCGTACATAGCGGGTGCTGTCTTCAGGCTCGGATTGAATAATTGTGCCTGAATTATCAGGGCTAAAGGTATTGAGAATACGAATTGGGATATTCTTCGCGCACGCAGGATATATCGTAGGTGGATACACCACTTTGGCACCAAAGTGGCAGAGCTCGGATGCTTCGACATAACTCAGACTCTTGATGGTATAGGCATTGGGAATAAGACGGGGGTCAGCGGTCATAAAACCATTGACATCGGTCCAAATCTCCAATACCTCTGCACCCAAGGTGGCAGCAAGGATAGAGGCGGTATAGTCGCTTCCGCCACGTCCAAGGTTGGTAATCTCGTCGGTTTGGCTATCGCGTGAGATGAAACCTGGTACTACTGAGAGATGAGGTGTAGGGGAAAAGGCTTGGCGAATGAGTTGCTCCGTTAGTTCGGTATTGAGCAATACTTGCCCTTGTTTGTGTTCGGTACGAATGAATTGCAGGGAGTTCTTGCGCACAGCACCAGGCAATGCTGCGGTTACGATTCGGCTACTCATACGCTCGCCATAGCTTACGATAGCGGCTTCAGTTTTGTCGCTAAGGTCCTTCACAAGGTGTACACCGAAGAGAATAGAGCGCAACTCATCTAAGATTCCTTCCAATTCGAGGCATAACATTTGTCGTGTAGTAGGATTGGTAATCAGCGTATTCACCATATCCATATGGCGGCAACGAATGGCTTGATATACTTCCATGTACTCTTCGCCTGCTTCGAGTGCCAAATGTGCTGCTTTGAGCAACTGGTCGGTAATACCGCCCAAGGCACTGACTACCACAATGCAGTCATCGGTCTGCTGACCAATGATGTGCTGTATCTGACGAATACTATCTACTGAACCTACGGAGGTTCCACCGAATTTTAAAACTTTCATATATTCTCGCCTTTCAACTCTAAACTCTAAACTCTAAACTATTTATAATCTTGGTTATTTGTTCTGTCTCGAGCAGGAAACCATCGTGCCCGAAGCGGGATTCTATCTCAAAGTATTGGGCATGGGGTATATATTTTGCCCACTCGCTACTCTCGCATGGAGGAAATAGCCCATCCGAAGTGATGGAAATGACAATGCTCTTGGCTTGTATCTGTGCCAATGCCGCTTTGACGCCTCCGCGATGGCGACCTACATTCTGGCTATCCACGCACCATAGTAGGTAGTAATAGGAGTAGGCGTCAAAACCGCGTTTGACGAGTTTCTCGCCTTGGTAACGCTCGTAGGAAGCGGCGCGACTGGCGAAGAGGCAGTCGTCATCGGTCTCGTATTGGGTGAGGTTGTAGCCATCAAAACTGCGATAGGAGATGAGCGAAATGGCACGCGCTGCTTCCAATCCTTTGCGTCCGCCGTCAAGCGATTCGCATGCGCGGAAAGTAGGGTCGGCTTCGAGTGCCATGCGTTGCACTTCCATCCATGCGCTCAGCCATGGCGATACACGAGGCGCAGTAGCGATAAACGCTGCTTTGCGAATGCGTTCGCCTTCCATAATTGCCCATTCGAGGGCGTGGAAGCCGCCGATGGAACTACCGATGAGCAAGTCCACATGCTCGATGCCCAAATGCTCGCGCACCAAGGTGAAGAGGCGGGCTGTATCGCGCACGGTGAACTTGGGAAAATCCAAACAACTCCTAAACTCCTGAACTCCTACACTCCTAAACACATCTCTTGGTCCAGTGGTGCCGTAGGCAGATCCGAAGATGTTGACACAAACCACGTAATCTTTGTCGGGATTCACGCAGCAACCTTCGCCCACCATCTCTGGCCACCAGTCGAGCGGATCGGAGTTGGCAGTTAGGGCATGGCAGAGCCATACTACGCGGTCGCCTTGTTGGTAAGGTCGTTCCGAAGTATGGTAGATAATCTCCAGTTGGTCAAGCGTGCCGCCTGCCTCGAAGGAGAAATTATGCGTTGTGAGCTTGTGTAAGTGCATTTTCGATGTCAGCTATTAGGTCGTCTGCATTCTCCAAACCGATACTCAGACGCATCAGGTCGGGGTCGATACCCGCAGCAAGCAGTGCTTCGTTGCTGAGTTGGCGGTGGGTATGGGATGCAGGGTGAAGGATACAAGTATGGCAGTCGGCTACGTGGGTTTCGATGGTCACTAATTGCAGACTGTCCATAAAACGATTAGCAAAAGCACGGTCGCCCTTAACGGCAAATGCCATCACGCCGCAGGAGCCGTTAGGCATATACTTCTGTTGGCGTGCATGCTCAGGGTCGTTCTCCAGTTCGGGATAACGCACCCATGCTATGTCGGGGTGCTTCTCCAACCACTGAGCCACTTTACGTGCGCTCTCGCAGTGGCGAGGCATACGCACATGCAGGGTCTGCAAGCCGAGGTGGAGATAGAAGGCATTTTGTGGACTTTGGATAGAGCCCAAGTCGCGCATGAGTTGGGCAGTCGCTTTGGTGATATATGCCAGTTTGCCGAATGCCTCTGTGTAGCGCAGTCCGTGGTAGGAAGCGTCGGGTTCGGTGAGGCAAGTGAACTTATCGTGCTGAGCTTCCCAGTCAAAGTTGCCGCTATCCACAATCACACCTCCTACTTGCACGCCATGACCATCCATATATTTAGTGGTGGAATGGGTGACGATGTCTGCACCGAACTCAAATGGGCGGCAATTAACTGGCGTAGGGAAGGTGTTGTCCACTATCAATGGAACACCATGTTGGTGGGCGATATTGGCGATACGTTCTATATCAAGAATACGCACGTTGGGGTTGGAGAGTGTCTCGCCAAACACGAGTTTGGTGTTCGGACGGAATGCTGCTGCCCACTCCTCGTCGCTAGCATCTTGGTCGATGAAGGTGATCTCCATACCCATCTTAGGGAAGGTTACACCAAAGAGGTTGTATGTACCGCCATAGATACTAGTGGTCGTGATCATATGTTCGCCCGCTTGGCAGATATTGAAGCATGCAAAGAAGTTCGCTGCTTGACCAGATGATGTCAGCATAGCTGCTACGCCACCTTCCATAGCAGCAATCTGCGCTGCGGTGGTGTCGTTGGTAGGATTTTGCAAACGTGTGTAGAAATAACCGCTCTCTTCAAGGTCGAAGAGACGGCCCATCTGTTCGCTGGTCTCGTACTTGAATGTAGTGCTCTGAATGATTGGCACTTGGCGAGGTTCTCCCTTGCCTGGGTTGTAGCCAGCTTGCACGCACAGCGTGTCAATATGTAGGTCTTTTTTCATATCAAAACAAAATTAGCGCGCAAAGGTACAAAAAAATACACGTATTAACAAATTTTTCGAAGAAAAGTTGCGGAATTAAAAATAGTATTTTCATGGATAAGTCGTTTTTATCTAATTGTGATGTGTGCTAAATCACCTATGAATAACCTATAAATAACCTAAGAATCACCTATGAATCACCTAAGATTTATAGCCACCGTGTTATTGCAAATAGGCAACGATATACAGGAAGGACGAGGGAAAGAGCGTCGTAGCGCATTGAGAAAAAATGCTGAAAGATTTGTATATGTCAAAAAAAGATTGTAACTTTGCGCGTTTTTTATGCAAACAATTGGAGTAGTACTCTCAAAATATAAAAAAGAACGTTGAGATTGTATTTTTGGATATTGCGTTTGGCGGCGCTGCTTGGACACAAGAAAGCGCGCAAATTGGTGCAAGGACAAGCACGTGCCCTAGACGAGTTGCAAGAGTGGGTAAAGACTCTTGGTGGTTGTCAGGTGCTGTGGTTTCATGCCGCTTCGGTGGGCGAATTTGAGCAGGCGCGTCCAATCATCGAACGTCTGCATTCTGAATTACCCTTTCGCAAGGTGTTGCTGACATTCTTTTCGCCATCTGGTTACGAATTGCGCAAGAACTATCCGATGGTAGATAAGGTTACATACCTGCCATTTGCTACACGAAAAAATGCCAAACAATTGCTTGAAATCTTACCTTTGGAGGCTGCAATCATGGTGAAGTATGAGTTTTGGCCTGCCTACCTAAAGGAACTCAAAGCCAAGAATATTCCCACCTATTTGATTTCTGCCATCTTCCGTCCCAGTCAGTTATTTTTCAAACCATGGGGCAAAGGATACTTGCAATTGCTACATGCATTCAAACATATTTTTGTACAAGACCAAGCCTCCGCAGAGTTGCTGCAACAGCATGGTGTAGAGCAAGTTAGCGTGGCAGGCGACACACGTTTTGACCGTGTGGCCGAAGTGCGTAAGCAGGCCAAAGACTTGCCTATCGTAGAAGGATTTGTGTCGGGGGCAGAACAGGTGATTGTAGCAGGTAGTACATGGCCACAGGACGAACAACTCTTTGCGCGTTATCTATCCGAGCATGAGCATGTGAAATTGGTGTTGGTTCCTCATGAAATTGATGCAGAACACTTACATCGCATTTTTCAGCTTTTTGAAGGACGTTACGTGCGTTATACCGAAGCCAAACCTATGAGTTTGGACAAGTGTCGTGTGCTGCTGGTGGATACTATTGGGGTATTATCGTCAATATATCGCTACGGGCAAGTGGCATATATCGGTGGCGGTTTTGGCGTGAGCATTCACAACACCTTGGAGGCGGCTGTGTATGGCATGCCTGTGGTATTTGGTCCAACGTGGAAGAAGTTCCGTGAGGCACACGGACTGCTCAACGCGGGGGCCGCGATTACGGTAAGAAACTACCGCGAGTTTGCAAATGCATTAGATACTGCATTTGCGACACAACACGTTATGGGACAGGCTGCTACGGATTACGTAAATAGCGAACTTGGGGCGACCAACAAGATATTGAAACATTTGAACCTTTAAAATTGTAGAAATCTTTAACATCAAACAATATGGCACAAAAACCAAGCATTCCAAAAGGCACACGCGATTTCTCTCCATTGGAGATGGCGCGTCGTAATTATATTTTTGATACCATCAAATCGGTGTTTTCATTGTATGGTTTTCAGCAGATTGAAACTCCTGCAATGGAAAACCTAAGCACGCTGATGGGTAAATATGGTGAGGAGGGCGATAAACTGCTTTTCAAAATCCTCAATTCGGGCGATTGGAAAAACGCGATAGATGCCGAGCAGTTGGCTAATAGCACCATCGGTGCATTGACAACCAAAGTTAGCGAGAAAGGCTTGCGCTATGATCTGACGGTACCTTTTGCTCGTTTTGTAGTGCAACATCGCGAGGAGATTCAGTTTCCATTCAAGCGTTATCAGATTCAGCCAGTATGGCGTGCTGACCGTCCGCAAAAAGGTCGCTATCGCGAGTTTTATCAATGCGATGTGGACGTGGTAGGTACTAATTCGCTACTTAGCGAGGTAGAACTGATTCAGATCGTGGAAGAGGTATATCGCCGTTTGGGTATTCGCGTAAGTTTGCATATCAACAACCGCAAGATTCTTGCTGGTATAGCCGAAGTCATTGGTCAGCCAGAGCGTATCATTGATATCACTGTGGCAATTGATAAATTGGACAAGATTGGCATCGATAATGTGAACAAAGAGTTGCTAGAGAAAGGTATCCCCGCTGAAGCTGTGGAAGCATTGCAACCAATCCTGCACCTCAATGGCACCAATGCTGAGAAATTAGACCAGTTGGAGCAAGTACTTGCTGCTTCAGAAACGGGTCTTAAGGGTATTGAGGAGTTGCGCACTATCTTTGCGCTCTATGCAGAAAGCTCACAAGATGGCGATTTAGCCACCTACGAACCTAGTGCATTGCAAATAGAACTTGACTTATGCCTTGCTCGTGGACTGAACTACTACACTGGTGCTATCTTCGAAGTGAAAGCATTGGATGTACAGATGGGTAGTATCACAGGTGGCGGTCGCTACGACAACTTAACTGGTATCTTTGGCATGCCTAATGTATCGGGGGTAGGTATATCGTTTGGTGCGGATCGCATCTATGACGTGCTGACCGAACTAAACCTCTATCCCGAGAACTTACAATCGACTACCCAATTGCTCTTCGCCACCTTCGGCGAACAAGAATTGCTCTACGCATTGCGCTGGGCAAAGGCTTTGCGCGAGAAAGGTTTGCGCGTAGAAGTTTATCCCGAGCCTACCAAGATGAAGAAGCAGATGGGTTATGCCGATGCCAAGCATATACCATTTGTAGCCATTGTGGGAGGCGACGAGATGGCAGCGGGAAAGGTAATGCTCAAGAATATGCAATCGGGCGAGCAGCAGTTGCTGAACCTCGATGAATGCATTGCTGCATTGGCATAAAAGGGTGTTTTAGTTGCACTATATCCGAGTTTTATAACTTTTTTACACTTTTATTTGCACATTTGCAAAAAAAGTTGTACCTTTGCACGCTATTTTGCGCACGTGTACCATATTGTACAGGCATGCGTACGCGCAAAGGGCACCGCAGAAATATAAATAATAACAAAATAAAATTAACATTATGCAAAACAAAGGACTAGTTATCACATTGGCAGCCTGCCTTGCTTTGGTAAGTGCGTTCTACTTGTCATTCTCTTTTGTGACAAGCAGTTACGACAAAAAAGCAGCAGCGTATGCACAAGGTGATGCTGCAAAAGAGTACCAATATTTGGACTCTGTTGCAGGTGAGAAGGTGTGGTTCGGCTACACATTGAAGGAGTGCCGTGAGAAAGAGTTGAACTTGGGTCTTGACCTCAAGGGTGGTATGAACGTAACCATGGAAGTGTCTGTACCAGACATTATCCGTGCGCTCAGCGGTCACAATACTACCGAGAACTTCAACAATGCTATTGCACTCGCTAACGAAAAACAAAAATCTTCTGGTGCAGACTATTTGACATTGTTCTTCGAGTCATTCTACGAGCTCGATGCGAATGCGCAATTAGCCTCTGTATTCTCTACTTTTGAGTTGAAAGATAAGGTATCTTTGACTTCTACCAATGCTGAGGTGGAGAAAGTAGTTCGCGAGGAGGTTGAGGGTGCCATCAACAACTCATTCAACGTGCTCCGTACACGTATTGACCGCTTTGGTGTGGTACAACCTAATATCCAAAAGCTCAGCCAAACAGGTCGTATTCTCATTGAGTTGCCTGGTATCAAAGAGCCTGAGCGCGTACGTAAACTGCTCCAAGGTTCTGCTAACCTTGAGTTCTGGGAAACATATGACCTCTCTGAGATTCTTCCACAATTAGCTCAAATCAACAATGAGGTTGCTAAAGCAAACGCAAGCACTGAGGCTGCTCAAGCTAAGGTAGCAGAAGTAGAGGTTGTAGAAGAGGAAGTAGTGGCTGATGACGTAGATGCGCTAGTTGAGGATCTCGCTGCTGATAGCCTTGCACAATTGGAGGCTGACCAACAAGCTGCTGTAGAGGAGTACAAGAAGAACAATCCTCTCTTCGCAGTTCTCAATCCTTCTGTCAACCAAGCAGGTCAAGCATACCGTGGTCCAGTGGTAGGTACTGTTCACTACAGCGATACCGCTAAGGTAATGGCTATGCTCAACTCTCAAGTAGCTAAATCAGTTCTTCCACGCGAGTTGAAGCTCTGCTGGACTGTAAAGGCTATTGATGCGGCAGAATCATTCTACCAACTCGTTGCGTTGAAATCACAAACCAACGGTCGTCCTTCTTTGGAGGGTGATGTGATCACTGACGCTCGCGCTGACTTCGGTCAAACATCTGCTTATGCAAATGTAAGCATGACTATGAACGCTGAGGGCGCACGCGATTGGCAACGTATCACACGTGACAATATCGGCAAATCTATCGCTATCGTACTCGATGGCTACGTATATAGCTTCCCAACTGTACAAAACGAAATCGCTGGTGGTAGCTCACAAATCACTGGTAACTTTACCGTAGAAGAGGCTAAAGACTTGGCTAACACCTTGAACTCTGGTAAGATGCCTGCTCCTGCACGCATTATCCAAGAGGACGTAGTTGGTCCATCACTCGGTCAAGAGGCTATTCACGATGGTCTTTGGAGCTTCGTGATTGGTTTCGTTTTGATTCTCCTCTACATGATTATCTACTATGGTTTGATCCCTGGTTTGATTGCTGACTTCGCATTGCTCTGCAACGTGTTCTTGTTGGTAGGTATCTTATCATCATTCTCTGCCGTATTGACCTTGCCTGGTATCGCCGGTATCGTACTCACCATGGGTATGGCAGTGGATGCTAACGTACTTATCTACGAGCGTATCCGCGAGGAGCGTCGTGCAGGTAAAGGCTTGCGCAAAGCTATCGAAGATGGTTTCGGCAACGCTATCTCTGCCATCATCGACTCTAACGTAACATCATTCTTGACAGGTGCTATCTTGGCTATCTTCGGTACAGGTCCTATCAAGGGCTTCGCTGTTACCTACATGATCGGTATCGTATCTTCATTCTTGACCGCAGTATTCATCTGCCGCCTCTTGCTCGAGGTTTACGCTAAGAAAGAGGATGCTAAGGAGCTTTCTTTCACTACTAAGTTGATGCAAAACTTCTTGCAAAACACCAAGGTTAACTTCGTTGCTGCACGCAAGGCTACATACATCCTCTCTGGTGTATTGGTAATCATCTCTATCCTTGGTGTGAACCCATACGTAATGGGTAAACTCAACTTGGGTATCGACTTCTCTGGTGGTCGCAACTATATCATCCGCTTTGCTCAAGATGTGAATACTGAGGAGGTTAATGCTTCTCTTGACAACGTGTTCATGGCTGCTAAGGCTGAGCTCAATGACGAGGAGACATTCGCACTCAACGTAATCACTATCGGTAGCGCTAACCAAGTACGTGTTTCTACCAACTACCTCATCAACGACAACTCTGAAAATGTAGATGAGACCATCGAGGCATTGCTCTACGAGGGTTGCAAACCATTCTTGGCTGAGGGTATTACCCTTGACGAGTTCAAATCTACAGAGATCAACCCAGAGGTAGGTATCATGCAATCACAAAAGGTAGGTCCTGCTGTGGCTGATGATATCAAGCAATCTGCTGTATTGGCTGTGTTGGCAGCATTGGTAGCAATCTTCTTGTACGTATTGCTCCGTTTCCGCAACTTCGCATTCTCAGTAGGTGCTTTGGTTGGTTTGGCTCACAACGCACTCATCGTTCTCGGTGCATATGCACTCCTCTGGAAAGTGATGCCATTCTCTATGGAGATCGACCAAGCGTTTATCGCTGCTATCTTGACCGTTATCGGTTACTCTATCAACGATACCGTGGTTGTATTTGACCGCGTACGCGAATATAAAGGTCTCTATCCAAAACGTGAGCTCAACCTCAATATCAACAATGCGTTGAACGATACATTGAGCCGTACCTTCTCGACTTCTATGTCTACTTTCGTGGTATTGCTCGCAATCTTCTGCTTCGGTGGCGAGACCATCCGTGGCTTCGTATTTGCGTTGCTCATTGGTGTAATCGTAGGTACTTATTCTTCACTCTGCGTAGCAACTCCTCTTGCTTACGATATCCAAGAGGCTATCGCTCGTCGCAAAGCTAAGAAAGCTGAGAAATAATCATTCTAATCAATAGTAATCAAAATCGCCACTCGATTGAGTGGCGATTTTGTTATATAATCATTTATTATTTATTCTACATCTCTTCCGATACGTGCAATCAGCAGCAACTCATCATTCAAAATTCCTCATTCAAAAGTTGGGTATTTCCGCTATCCTTCTCGATACCACTCCGTTACCATTCCGTTACCATTCTATTAGCATCCAATACTTTCCCCGTAGGATGGCCATGGGCTAAGGGTCGTCAATCAAACAACGTAGGAGAGTCCTTCTCAAAGCGCTTTAAGATATTGCGCATCAGCGTTTCACGTATCAAACGCGAACGATTCTTCACCGTATATTGATCGCAATAGCGCTCCAGCGCACGCTTCTCACTATCGTTGAGCATGATACTCACACGATGCTTGCGACGCTCAGGTTGGCTATGAAACTTCTTTACGGCTTTCATTCTTATAGTGATTAAAATAATACGGCAAATTTCAGCCCCATTGTGATAAAGTTACATCCCATATGGTTAATATATTCTTTATCCTCTATTACTTGCTTTACATTCGTTCTGGCTTGTTGCCAATCCGCGTATAAGCTCAGTTGCAAGCTGGATTGTTCATTGATGATATAGTTCCAGCCCAAATCAACTCCCACGCATATACCGCCTTGAGTATCTTTATTGGCTGCAAAGCCATATCCTGCACTAATCCCAATAACTGGCGCATGCTTATGCTCCAGCAATGGCAGGGAAACCATTGCCTGTAATGGAATAAAAGAATATGTTGTGTTGGAAGATGTTGTATCTGCAAGAGTAGTAGGCATTATTTTGGCACGATAGCCAATACCACCGCCTACAAACAACCGCTTACCTTGAATCATACGCGAACCTACCATCCAATCCGCAGCCACCTGACCGCCCCACCCCATCTGAGGGACATATACCGCTCCACTATGGAGTTGAAAACGCATATTGACAGCGCGTACGTTGCGTTTCTTGTCAGCGAAGTCATCATCTTTTGCTGCCATATCTTCTGCCTTAATGGATGCCACTTCGTTGGCTGGATATTGATAACGCATACCATTCTTGGTGCGTACAATCACTACCTCTTCGTTTTGCAATAGCACTTCTCCCTTGACCGTTTGTCCCGTACGCAAAGTCACCACCTCCGCCCATAGCATAGGCGAAAGCAGCAAAAGCGTAGCCAGTAATATCGTTTTAATTGATTTCAAAATACCCGATTTGGGTACAAAGGTACAACAAAATTTGCGTATGTGCAAATTTTGAGTGGAAAAAGTTGTTAGGGCATTAAAGTTCAATGATATTCTTCGTGCTCTACCAGTACAAAGTCTATCAATTTGCGTTCGATATCTACCTTCGTTACGCGCACGCGTACCTTATCAGATAGTGTATAGGTATTTCCACTGCGAGCTGCAATCAAACAATAGTTTTCCTCATCAAACTGCATATAATCATGTGGCTCGATAGTGCGGATAGGCACTAGTCCTTCGGTCATGGTGTCGGTGAGTTGTACAAACAACCCAAACTCGGTCACTCCGCTAATGATCGCATCAAACTCCTCGCCCAGATGGCTACTAATCCAACGTGCATGCATCTCTTTGATTGAGTCACGCTCGGCCATTTGCGCTGCCAACTCACACTCCGAACAATGTACACATGCCTGCTCTAATTCCTCTTTGTCGGCACGACATTTCGCTTTCGATTGCAGCAAATAGCGTGACACCAAACGATGCACCATCATATCGGGATACCGACGGATAGGCGATGTGAAATGTGTGTAATATGGAAACGCCAAACCATAGTGCCCAATATTATCCGTTGAATACACTGCCTTCGCCATGGAGCGAATGGTGAGCGTCTCTACCAATGTCTGACAAGGCATACCTTGACAATCGTCCAACAAGGCATTGATATGCTTGTGAGTCGTCTTGCTATTAGACGACACTTTGAGATTCAATCCAAAACGCTTGATAAACGTACTCAGTTTAACTATCTTCTCAGGATCGGGGTTATCGTGCACACGATATACCATAGGTTTAGCCTCTTCGCTCTTTTTAACCTCGCCATTATCTGCTTTCACTTTTCCGTTTTCACCTTTCACTTTTCCTATTGCCGTAGCCACAATGCGATTGGCAAGCAACATAAACTCTTCTATCAGATGGTTGGTATCAAGCGAATTATGGAAGAATATCTCAACGGGCTCATTGTGCTCATCCAAACGGAAATGCACCTCTGGGGTTTCGAAGTTGATTGCTCCTTGGCGGAAACGATTAGCACGCAATTGCTTCGCCAATCCATTCAACACCTGCAATGCCTCTCTCAACTGTCCACTGTCAACTTTCAACTGTAAACTGTCAACTGTCAACTGTAAACTATTCTCCAGCAACTCTTGCGCTTGACGATAGGTCAAACGGTAGTTGGAGCGAATCACTGTACGGCAAATCTTATGGCGAATCACTTTGGCTTGTTGGTCCATCTCCACGATGACCGACATACAAAGTTTATCCTCATCGGGACGCAGACTACAAAGCTCGTTGCTCAAGCGTTCAGGTAACATTGGGATCACCCGATCAACCAAATACACACTCGTGCCTCGCTGATATGCCTCATCGTCCAATGCTGTCTGCTCTTGCACATAGTGGGTGACATCAGCGATATGAATGCCTACTTGATAATTACCTGTATCCAATATCTGGAAGGATAGTGCATCATCAAAGTCTTTTGCCTCATCGGGGTCTATGGTGAATGTGAGTACATCACGCATATCACGACGACGCATCACTTCGTTTTGCGAGATGGACTGATTAGGTAGTTGCTTCACTTCGTTGAGCACCTCATCAGAGAACCCTGTAGGAAGTATATATTCCACATCACGCATCTCCGTAGCAGCGCGTTGTTGGGCAACTTGTTGTTTGTTTCTATTCTTGCGTTCTATCGCTTTCTCGCGACGCAACCGCTTAGCGATAAGGTCTTTTGTCTTCATAAGCATTCTATGTTTCAAATACTTGTACAAAAACTATGCAAAAGGGGTTCAAATACTGCTGACATACTCCCAACTGCCAAAATGACAAAAAAGAGAGTGCCGTGTGGCACTCTCTTGAATGTATCGTATTGTGAAATGATTACTTCACTTCTTGACCCATCATGTTGAAGGTCTTTCCATCACGGATGATAAGCACTTGGCCATTGATGATAGCCTTAACTGCCTTACCCTCAACTGCAATGTTCTCAAGAGCTGTAGCAGGACCTTCAACTTTCCAGATTGCATACAAGGTACCAGCCCAACCTGCAGGAAGTACAGTCATAGCCTCGCCTGTACCCTCAGCATTGTCATACCAACCAACGAAGGTGTATCCTTCTCTCGTTGGAGTTGGCAATACATAATCCTCCTCAACTGGCTCAGTTGGCAATACTACCTCGTGAGCTGCTTGGTATGCAGGACCCCAGTTTTCTGGTTTACCAGCCTCGGTAAAGTCAGCAGACTTAGGCCAAGCAGTATGTTGATTAGCTTGGAAGAAAGCATCTGCATGCCAACGCCAGAGAGCTTCAGAGTTAATGGTATAACCTTGCTCGGTAGCAATCTTAACAAGATAGTCACCTAGCCATTTGTATTCAGAAGTAGCGTCAGTGAAGATCTTCTCACCTTGAGTCATAAAGGTAGCAACCAATGTGATAGGTTGATCGGCACGAGCCTCACCATAGAACGTGTTGTAGTAAGGTTTGAATGCCTCCCACAACTCAGCGTTGGTAGGAACTGCAGCAAGTACCTCACCACCGTTCAACTCCCATGTGATGGTTGCTGCAACAACCTCTTGGAAGTTAGCAACGAGAGCAACGTTCTCAGTAATTGTAAAGGTGTAAGTAGCCGCAGTAGAAACCACTTCCTCACCCTTAGTCCAGTTAACGAACTCATAACCCTCGTTTGCAGTAGCTACGAGAGTAACCTCTGTGTTCTCCTCGTACTCGCCAGCACCAGTTACAGTGCCGTTCTCAGCGGTAACAGTAACGGTGTATTTAGCAATTTTTTGAGTAAATGTATAAACTTTGGCATCTGCAATGAGGTAAATAGTCAAGTTTCCTTCTCCATCTACCACTGCAGTAGCAGCAGCTGCGGTAGCCTCAATAGCTGTTTCAAGCGCAGTGTTGGTTTTTACTACAGTAGCAGCAGCAAAGCCATCTGTGATACCCAATACTTTTACACCAGCCAATTTGCCTTCTTCATCTGCATAAGGAGCTACCATGAGATGATGCTCGTTGTAGTTTGCTAAATAAGAAACACCGTTGTATTTCTTGCCAAGATCCACACCGTTCAATGATGTACCATTATATTCATCTCCAGTAGCAGCAGGAACTGCAAATGAAGTTGCATCTGTCAACTCTCCTTCCAATGCCCATACATTATCCAAAGGAGTAGCAGTAAGTTGCATATTCAAACCTTGTTTAGCCTCTGTATATTCTGAAGCGGTTGTATGAAGACCAAAGCGATGATATGCCGTTTCTGCTCCGTTTACTACAGTATGTAAGTTGATACGAGCTGCACGGTTGTTATTATGAACAGCTGTTGACATCAACTGTGCATTGGTAGAAGTACCCTTGATAGCAAATGTATAACTAACATCAGCATATGAAGAGTTAGCTGTTTTATTAGTAGTAAACCAACGAGTAGGAGCAGCATTAATATTATCCCAAATATAGTAACGAATCTCACCTGCTTTATATCCTGTAGCAGGTGTGGCATTTTGTTCGCAACGCATATAGTTAGAAGCAATGAGCTTTCCGTCTTCAGTAAGAGCGATATCAGAGATTGATAGATAATCTCCTGCATTGTCTGGGTCACGTGCCACCACACCTTCTTGAGACAGTTCGGTAACAGTCTTGGTAGCATGAGCTACGTTGTAGATGTGAGGTGTGCCATCTGCTTCGTGAGTAAGAACGATGGTATTCTCGCCATTTTGAACAGCACGTTTCACTGTACCTACGATACTTGCGCTATAATCTTGTACAGGTAGTGCATTCAAAGTGATAGAAGAAACCAAAACTGCACGGAAGTTAGCAGTAAGTTCGGTATCTTCTTTTACAGTGATAGTCAAAGGATTCTCTTTGCTGCCATTGCTCCAACCAGCGAATTCATAACCATCATTAGCTGTGGCAGTCAAAGTAGCAGTTGTATTATAAGCATACTCACCAGCGCCAGACACCTCACCACGAACAGGGTCAGCAACTACAGTAACATTGTATTTGTTAACAGCAAAGTTGGCAGTAACTACGAGATCACTATTAACAACAATACTCAATGGGTTGTCTGTTAAGATTTCCTCACCTACTGTCCAATTAACGAAAGAGTGACCTTCGTTAGGTTCAGCAGTAAGAATAGCCGTAGCACCTTCTTCATATGTACCCACATTACCAGCAACAGCACCCATCGCAGGGTCGTTAACATTGGTAGTAACTGTATATAAGGTAGCCGATGCTTCTACTTTGGTAACCACAGAAGCCTTCTTAGCTGGAACTTCACAAGTATTATCGTTGGTAGGATTAGAATAAACAACTAAACTCATTCGTTTGGTGTCTGTGCTTCCGAAGGCTGTTCCTGCTACAGTAACGATGTTACCAGCATAGTCCAAGTTAATCGCTGATACAGCGGCATAGCCACTATTAAATGTAGCATGTGTTGTCAGGGTAGGTGTGTTTTCATTCCATGTAATATCAAAAACAGCAATGGTGTTGTCATGAATTTTCATCACGATTTGCTTTTCATCTGGAGTGATTGCAATACCGCCACCTAAATTACCATTAATAATGTCAAGATGTTCATGAGAAGCCCATGTACAAGTGCCATCCCATGTATAGAAACGCAGAGAAGTTGCACCAGAATTGTTTGATCCATTACCACGGTTGGTTGCAACCCAGATACCTTTTTCGCATGCTTTTGCCTCGAAGATTTGTGCTGCATTACCTAACGTATTGAAAAGAATATTAGGAGCTGCATCCCAAGAAGTTGCGATAGATCCGTCATTTTGTCCCACATTAAATACAGCAACAGGGAAAGATGTTCCTGTATAGTCCTCTGCTACAGTCACAAGTTTAGTGTTAGCACCTGTACCATACAAAGATGCGCATGAGAGAGAAGAACCCACCTCTACATCACCATTCTTGATTAATCCACTACTTGCTCGAGTTCCTGTAAAGAATTGGGTAGCGGTCGTTAGATTTGCAGGATCTACAATAAATAAGCCCGAGTGGCCATCAGAATAGTCTGACAACCAGACTTTACCATCAGGAGCAATAGCAAAACGACCAAAAGCCCAATCAGATGCACCTAATGTATAACCATCAGCACTCGCATTTTTATAATCTGGACTATAGACATAGAACTTACTCAATGATTTAGTAGATGTGCGGTCTGCAACATAGATATTGCCAAAATAATCAGACTCTGGATTCACATCTACGTTGGAATAACCACGACGATATGCATATGCTGCATCTGCATAAACAGCTTCATAAGCAGTAACTGCAGCAGCAGAAAGTTTCACTGCCCAATTCAATCGTTGACCATTAACACCTGGCAATTGATATGCAGCCAAAGCGACTTCGTTCTTGCCTAAAACGAGGTTTTCCAATGTAACTTTTCCTACTTCTTCTTTAGAAGTTACATCATAAAACACAATTTCACCAGCAGTAGGTGTCTCGTTCGCTGTGAACGAGAAAGTGTACACATTAGCAGCAAAATCTACAGAAAGATCATACGCGTAGATACGCTTAGGCTGCGCAGCAAATGACATCAAAGTCATAGTCATTGCTGTCAAAAGAAATAAAATTTTCTTCATAATTTTAGATGATTTAAAGTTAATAAAGATTGTTTTGATTGTATGCAAATATAAAGGCCTACAAAGTTAGGTAGAAAATTTGGATTATGCAAACGTTTGTGATGTTTTTTCACCAAAAGGTGTTGTAAAACATGTTTTTAAGTGAGTACTACGTTGGCGGGAGGCGAAAAAAACAAGGAACGAGGGGACTCGTTCCTTGGAATTATTACATATGAGCACTTGCTCAATTAGTATCAACGCACGAGATATGCTTGACCGTTTTGGATAACGATACCACGGTATGTCTTATCCACTTGACGACCCAAAATATCGTACATAGGAGCATTGCGATCAAGAACAGCAGGTTTTACATTCTCAACAGCTGTTTCAGGATCAGGCTCTGTAGCGTCAGCAAGGGCTGTCTTGGCTGGGATAACAATCGCGTTTTCTGCAGTTGGCATAGTATAAAGTGAAACGTGACCAGCAGCAGAGGCTACGAGATGACCTGCATAGTCAAAGCTCAATTGATAAACAGGACCAAGGTTATGTTTGAATGACTCTACATAAGTTACACTGAGTTTGCCAAGTGAATCCCATGCGCACTCAAATACTACGAATTGGTTGTTATCATCTGGCAATACGAGGTATTTTTGATCTGCGCTGAGAGCCAAAGCACCATCGTTGCTACCATTAACATAACCTACGTATGCATCGTAGTGAGTAGAGAACTCGCACTCCTGATTGAAGTTATAGTAACGGATAGAAGTAGCGTAGCTATTGTTACCACCAGCATAGCGGAGAGTTGAGCAGAAGAATCCGTAGTCGGTGAGATAAGGTTGACCGTTCTTATTAACAAGACCTGCTAAGTTAGACCCCTTACCATATACTGCAGATGGAGCGGCATCCCAAGTCTTAACGATAGAACCGTCCTCTTGACCGATATTGTAGATCAAGATATTACCCAAAGAAGAACCAAAGTCCTCGTTGTAAACAACCAATTTAGACTCAGCACCCTCTTTGTAGATAGAGATACCTGCGGTAGACGCACCTACGTTCACACCACCATTAGAGATAACACCATTACCATCACGCTCACCAACAAAGAATTGGGTAATATTCTCAGGTTGAGCAGGATCCATCACATATACACCACTATGACCATCACTAAACTCAGCGATAAACAATGTACCATCAGAAGCTACAGCCATACGTTTAGGAGCATTCCATGCTGCGTCAGAAGAAACATAAGGAGTAGCATTGAGGCGGTTCATCTCTTGGTCGTAGATATAGAGACCCTTGTTGTCACCAGAACCCTCCATCACATAGTATTGTGCGAAGTTGTCGGTCAATGGGTGATTATTAGTGATTACATAAGGTTTAACAAGAGTAGTATCTACGTGGTCAGCCACAAGACCCATACCTGGAACTGGAGCACCTACGAGGCTCAATCCCCAGTTGGTAGCCTCAGCAGGAACATCCTCTACAGAAACAGTTACCTTGTTTATACCCTCAACAGCCTCAACAGCAAGAGTACCGACCTCTTCACCATCTTTATAATAAAGGATAGTAGCATCAGCAGTTTGGTTCGCTACGAATGAGAAGATATAGTCAGTAGCAGTCTTATTTACCTTGAGTGAGTGAGCAGCTACGCGTGCTACGATAGGTTGTTGAACACCCTCATTAGTGTATGTCCAAACAAGACCGTCAATATAGAGATAGAGATTAAGAACTGCACCATTGACATAAGCACCTGCGCTAGCGTGATGAGTAGGAGCACCATAAGGCTCGAAGTAAGACTCGTTCTTGAGGGTAACCTCAACTGCTTTGTCAAGACCGTCGGTGATATCGAAGAGTTTGAGACCAGCTACAAAGCCCTCTTCATTCTCATAAGGAGTAACCATCATGCTACGACCAGCGTACATAAAGTAAGCAGCACCTTGGTACTTAACGCCAATAAGAGAAGCGTCGAACTCGCCAAGAACCTCAGGATCTACGTTAGGGCCAGCAGTCTTGAACTCAACTGGAGCCATCTTCTCAGCATCCATGATAAAGTCTTTCTTCTCGCCACGTGGAGAGAGGGTGAGGCGGAAGTCTGCACCATCCTCAGACTCGTCAAAGACAGCAAGATCGTTGCTACCAGCACCAAGGCAGTTACCAAAGTATGCCTCAGAAGCGAGCATGCCATTTACTACGTTGTAGATAGTGAAACGAGCACCACCACCATAGCGGTGAACACCAGTGGTGAGAATAGTACAGTTGTCAGACATACCATGCAGAGCGATGGTGTAGCCTTGGTCGGACTTGTATGAATTGCTTGCAAATTGGCTTGTAAACCATACTACTGGATCAGCATAGAAGTCGTCCCAAATATAGAAACGAGTAGTTCCTTGTTTGTAGCCAGACTCTACGGTGCTTGAACTATAGTTACAACGAGTATAGTTAACACCTACAAGCTTGTTATCACAAGTGATTTGGATATCAGAGAGTGCGAGGTGATCACCAGGGTTGGTAGTATCAACAGGTACAATACCTATGGTAGAGATGGTATCAAGCGCACCAGTAGTGTTGTTGAGCACGTAGATATGCGCTGTACCGTCCTCCTCGTGAGTGAGCATGAAGACAGAGTCAGCGTGTTGGATAGTACGTTTGATGTTACCTTTGATCTTAGATTGGAGGTCCTTGTAGCCTACCTCTTTGATATTGAATTGCTCAGGAACAGCCGCATAAGAAGGTTGTTCTGGATCTGGGTAGTCCACATATACATTAGTAAGATCCACATGCGCTGTATCCTCGAGGAAGAGGAATGGGTAAGAGGTTGCATTAGCCTCAACCACTACCGTTTGGTATTGACGATGGAGAGGTTTGTAGCCATCAGCTACAGCGTCCAACTTATAAGTACCAGGAGCGAGGTCAGGGAAGTAGAATAGACCGTTATAGTTGTTATCTACAGTATAGGTACCAAGTACTTCACCAGCTTCGGTAGAGAGAGTAACCACAGCACCGTTCAATGGTTTCCATTGGTCGTTGGTGTTAGGAGCATACTT
>JAFYSB010000006.1 GCA_017546705.1 Paludibacteraceae bacterium | reverse complement strand
CGGATAGCCCACTCGTTGTGGGTTTTGGTACCGCGCACGTAAGGGAATTGACCTGGTGCAGATACGGTAGTCTTAAGACCTTTGAGGTCCTCTTGACGGTAGTAAGGCTGTACGTTGAAGCCTTCTGAAGTGCGCCATACGAGCTTCTTGTCGAAGTCAGCGCCTTTGAGGTCAGCTACGATTTTCTCCTTCCATGCCTTTGAAGAGATGGCTGGAAATTCGGCTAACATGTTCAATTTTTCTTCTGCCATGATTTAAGAAAATTAGTTAATTATATTGTTTTATATGTTTTTTAGCATATTTTTGCTCGCCAAAGCGGCGAAACTGCATATTTCGCGACAAAGGTACTGCTTTTTTCGCATATACGCAAGCGCGAAACGTATTTTTTTAATAAAAAGTCATAATTTGCCTCTTTTCGCTCTTTTTTTCCGCTTTTTTCTACAACTCTCCCTCGAACAAACTACAGGGCTCTGCCCGATCTACAGCGAAGCGAACTACCATCTACAGCTCACCCTGCGAGCGATCTATTATCCCCCACTACCAACTCGCTATCAACTACGGTAGATATACGGTACATACACGGTATATACACGGTACATTAGTATATTCACACCGTACCTACACCGCATCTACACTGAAATTACACTCTTTTCACTAAAAACTTCAAAAGGTACCCAAATTATTTTGCCATCTCACAAAATTTCACTACCTTTGCACTCACAATTACAAAACACGCGACAGAGATGTAAAATTACATTTTTTAATATTTTTCTCTTAAATACTTGCGTATTCCAAATATTTTTAATAATTTTGCCCCCGAAAACGTTTGCGCATCTATTTTTATCCTACTATTCGGTAAAAAAGACGCGCTTATTATCGTGAAAAAACAACATTTAGCTAAATAATTAATACCATAAAAATCATGAAAAAAATTACACTATTTTTAGTTGCGATGACGATGAGTTTGTTATCGTTTGCGCAAAGTCAGATGAGCGGTACTTACACTGTGGGTACGGGTGGCTCTTATGATTACGCATCTATGGCAGATGCTGGTATGGCAATCAAATCTGCTGAGTTTACGGGTGATGTGACTTTGCTTATTTGTACAGATTTGACAGAAACCATCAACACTGGTATTGTAAACAAATCTGAGTACACATTGACTATTCGTCCAGACAAGGATGAGAATCGTACCATCACTTACACCACAGCAACGGACAACACTGGTCCTACAGGTGTTTTCGTAATTGGTGGTGATATGACTAAGACCCCAGGTACAACCATCGGTTGGGCTTCTGTTCCTACAAAGAATGTAATCGTTGACGGTGCTGCCGAAGGTAAAACGACACCTCGATTGAAAATTACAAACAATAAATGGGGCACTAATGTTTTGCTATATGGTGATGTACAAGATGTGATTATTAGGAATTGTATTCTTGTTGGTAGAAGTGGTTCTAGCACAGCATATTCGTTGGCGTTTCGTTCTGAAAACTATTCGCAAACATCTAAAAATATTGGTCCTAAAAACTGCGTAGCAGAAAATTGCATTATAGAATCTGCATCAACACAGTCTCAAGTAGTATATTGTCAAGGAAACCAAGCCAATTCATACGCAGGTCATCCCACTAACATTACCATTCGAAACTGTAGCATAACATCCCATCTTCGTGGTGCATTTTTGTATGGTGTAAACGGAATGAATATTGAGGGTTGCACATTTAATATGTTAGAAACTCCAGGAGGATATATGTGTCACGGAATTTTAGGTACTACAGTTAGAGGAACTATTAATGTAAGAGGTAATAAATTTATCAAAAACTCTACAAAAAATACCAGTGCAGGCGAATTTGGTTTGCAAACTATTACTGCATCCGGCGGTGCGGATGTTTGGGTTATTGAGAATAATTATTTTTCCGGTTATGATGCGTTAGCTTCTGGAACTACGTCAAAGGAGTCTCGTTTGGTAGGTATTCGTTGTGGTGATCCTTGTGAGATTCGCCATAATACTTTCTATATGCCAAAACTAACCTACGCTCCTGGTACTTCACTCGTAGGTACACACGCTGTAGCATTATTATGGTTAGCAGGTTCACATAAATATCCTGTGCAAAATAACATTTTTGTTTGTGAAGAAACTACTGCTAATGTTAGTTTGATTCGTGGCGGATTGAATGAGAATGTAACAGGTAATGTATTCTACCATAAAGGTGGTAATGCTGCTATTGTTGCTGCCGCTCCTTCTTGCATGATTTTCGCAGATTTAGAAACATCATATCCTAGTCAAGCCGCTACTTCTAAGTGGGCAAATGTAACATTCGCAGATGCTGCTAATGGTGATTTGTCTTTAGCAGGAAGTTCAGATGGTGATTTGAATTTAGCAGTTGACCGTTTAGCAGAAGTTCTTACTGATATCAATGGAACAGCGCGACGCGAGAAGACTTACGCAGGTGCTTATGAAGGAAGCGATTTCCCTGCTGAAGTATGTACAGTGACTGCGATAGTCGAACCTATAGGCTCTGGTACGGTTGAAGGTATGGGTGAGCATGCGAAAGGTACATCCGTAACTCTTACTCCAGTTCCAAGTACAGGCTATGAGTTTGTTGATTGGGAATTAGAGGATGCTACTACTTCTACTGACAACCCATTGACTCTAATAGTAAACAGCGATATAACTGTGACCGCCAACTTTGCAAAGAAACAATATACTTTGACCGTTCAGGCAAATGATCCAACAAAGGGTAGTGTGGCGCTGGATCCTGCTGGTGGCATCTACGAATATGAAACCGAGGTTACTTTGACCGCAACTACTAATGATGGTTATGAGTTCGTAAACTGGAGCAATGGTAGCACTGACAATCCATTGACCATGACAGTGACGGGCGAAGAAACAATCACTGCGAACTTCCGTCAAGTTCTAACTGCTTCTATCGCATTGAACGCACATCCCGTAAGAGATTATAGTACAAGCATCGTTGGTACGATGAAACGTGCTATCCAAAACGGAGAAAACACCATTGTATTAACTCATGAAGCAAATGGTACTGCTCATATCTACAATATCGCACATGCCACCAAGATAGTCACTGAGATTTCTCAAGAGGGTGTAGTGGCCGTAGACCCTGATAATGCAGGCGATTTCCTTGCTATCTCTGATATTGCATTGACAGCAGATGGCAAATTGGTAGCTTGTAATTATATGTTATGTCAAAATACCAATTCATATGTTGATGCTGGTTATAAGCGCGGCACAACTCGTTTCTATATTTGGGATGAGATAGATGGTGACCCAACATTGTGGTTTACTTCCCAACAATCTGTAAACTATTATCGCGCAAGAGTTGGATATACTATGGCTTTGAAGGGAACCTCTGATGATGCGTGGGTAATTGTTGCAGGCTTTAACAACAATGCAACTGGTCCTGCTCGTTTTGATCACTATCATATAGTAAATGGATCTAAGTCTACCACTTCCCCTAGTAAAGCTGCTAATATGAGTTATTCGGCAATAGGAAGTACCTATGAAATAAGCGCTTCTCCTCTTGCCGATGGTAACTGGGTATTAGACGGTGAATTAGCCGTACCTACTGAATTTGTTGAAAGCAAAGATAATCAAGAGATGACAATCTTCACATCGCTCGCTGAAGGTGTGTTAAGTAAGAAATACAATGGAGCTACATACATCAATAACTATAATGATCATCATCTCATGATAGCTCCTTATGCAGATGGTGCTGGCAGATTGGCAGGTGTAAAAGTATTAGGTATCACAGACGGATTTGCTAATCCAACTATAGTAGAAGCCAATGGCAACTTAGCTAATGCAATTGATGCCACCACTGCTGCCACTACTGCGTATGTAGATGTAGATGGTGACTTAACCATTTACCTCATTGCAGATGGTAAAGTATATACTTTTAGTGAAAAAGTGCCAAACATTGTAGTATACAATGTCACTGCTACAGCAGGCGAGGGTGGCATTGTAGAAGGTGGCGGAATATATGAAGAAGGTACTACTGCAACATTGACAGCTACCCCAGCTGCTCACTATGATTTCTTGAATTGGACAGGTGATGTAACCTCTATCGACAACCCATTGACCATTACTGTCAATAGTGATATGACCTTAGCTGCCAACTTCCAAGAACATGCTAAATATACCATCACAGCTTCTGCTACTGATAATACCATGGGTAATGTGACTGGTAGCGGCACATATTATGTTGGCGAAAGTGTTACACTGAAAGCAACGGCAAAAACAGGCTATTATTTCACAGGTTGGAGCGATAGCAATACTGACAACCCACGCACCTTCACCGCAACAGAGAATGTAGCATTGCAGGCAAACTTTGCAGTTGCATATCCACGAGTATATGCTTACGATTTGGATATTGTGGATAATGGCGATTCTTATACTTTCTCCTTCAAACCAAATACAGATGCAGTTAGTGGCAATTTGTTACTTTATAGCGAGGACGGAACAACTGTTGTACAAACATATGCTATAAGTACACCAATCCTTGCTCACACAGCTACTTCTGTTACACTCAATAAGACAGACCTCCCGACTCAAGCAGATATCCCTTGGGCAATTCAATTAAGCGGTAACACCATTCCCGCATTTGCCGAGACATTTGCTGATGCTGATTATCGTTTCGCAAGAGCTCATGCAGTCGTAGATAATAGCCCTGAATCTGAATATTTTGGTCGAGTATATGTAGCAGACCGCCGCAAAACCAAATCAAATAGTGGTGTATATGTTTATAATCCAGACTTTACAGATTTTACTACTACGCAACTAGGACTCTCTACAGCGGGTTATTCTCGTCCCGCAGTTGGAGCCGATGGTACATTATATTTAACTGGCTACACAGATGGCGCTGAAGCAGGAATCTTCGTTGTGGATCCTGCCGATTTGACCAAATGTACACAATTCTTTAATGGTACATACGATTCTGATGGTTTGTATAAAAATAACGGTAAAGAAATAGGTAGTTCTACATCAGGTATTGGCGTATATGGCGCAGGTAAAGATGCAGTGCTCTACACCATGATGGAAGATGGAAGCAATGCCAATTTCAATTCAGGCAAACAACCTATTGTCAAGTATCAAATTGGTCAAGCAAATGGTACTGTGCTTAAGCAATGGAGTGACGAACCAACATGGTTAGTAAATTATCCAGCAACAGGAAAGGACAGTTACAACTTTGGTAACAATGATTTTGCCGCTACTGCAAAGGGAGTATGGGTAAGTCAAAACAAGTCTAATCCTGATGATCGTCCTGAAATAGCCTTTGTGGATAAAACAGGTACAATTCAGTTTATGCAAAATAGCAAGCCAAGTTTAGGCGGTGGTATGACTGTTAATGCCGACAATACCGCTTTATATATTGTAGAAGACAGCAAAATTTTGGAATATGCTATTACTTGGAACGAAAACACACCATCTCTGACCCTGTCAAATACATATCCTATAAGTCTTCAATATATTTCTACATTATCTGTAGATTATGCAGGAAATCTTATTGCTTGCGCAGGTACAACTTATGGCACTACAGACAACAATGTTATGAAAGTGGTTTGTTTTACTCTCCCTACCAACGACAACACTTGTACCACTCCTGCTCCTAAATCAAAAGCAATTAAGAAAGTATTACTCTATGACACTCAAAATAATGAAGAAATTTTAAGCAACTTAAATGACAGCCAAACAGAAACCGTATTCGTCTTCCGTAATTTAACCGGAGGTATGTACAACACCCTTTGCTTGCCATTCGATGTAGCGACATTAACCGGTACACCATTGGAGCACACCACTGTTTGGCAATACAACGGTGCAACAGTGAAAGGCGAAGGAGAGTACAAAGAGATTTTCTTAGACTTCACAGAGGTAGATGCTATCGTCGCAGGACAACCTTATTTAGTAGAACCAAATGCTGACATCGAAGCTCCAATGGAGTTCAGGGGAGTGAAGATTTCTGCTATAGAAGGCTATGCGGTTGGATCATTTGAAGCAGTCACTATGCAGGGTGTCCTCCACCCTACAGAGTTGCAAGCCAACGACAA
The DNA here is from genome assembly GCA_017546705.1 of Paludibacteraceae bacterium. Lineage (GTDB taxonomy): Bacteria > Bacteroidota > Bacteroidia > Bacteroidales > Paludibacteraceae > Colicola. Next base: position 38,338 of record JAFYSB010000006.1, on the reverse strand, counting down.
GAGCATCCTCTTCCTTGTAGCTAACAACGAGCTCGCTTGGGCAAACGTAACTGCTAATATGAACGGTATGCGTGCATATTTCAAGGTTAACGAGCCAAGTCTCCAATCTACGCGCACACGTGCGTATATTAATAGGACTCCTTCTGTAGCTACTGACATGGAGAATACGGAGTACAACAAACAAGAGAACAACACAAGAAAAATAATCTATAACAATACTATTTACATCCTTCGTGGTGATGAAGTTTACACCATCCAAGGAACAAAAGTAAAATAAAGATCGCTAATGAAAATAATGAAATACCTACTTGCATTCATCGTAATGCAAGTAGTTGTATCTGCCGTATGTGCAGCAAATATCCGAGTTTACATCAACCCAGGACATGGTAGTTGGGGCCCTAACTGCCGTCCTCAAGCTACAATTCCCTACCCTGCATTATCATCCGGTCGTCCTGACACATTGGGATTCTATGAATCAAACACCAATTTGTGGAAAGCTTTTGCTATGGAGGAAAAGCTACTAGCTGCAGGCGGATTCGATGTAAAACTCTCTCGTCGCGCCTCTGGTCCCTATCCGTATGCTGGATATGAAGATAAAACATATAATAAAGCATTAACTACCATATGTGCGGAAGCAGAGGCATACAACGCTGACTATTACATCTCCATTCACTCAAATGCGGGTCCTATTGGAGATGCTAATGGCACATCCAATTTTGCCAACTATCCTGTCATATTATATCGAGGTTATACTGGTAGTCCCAAAGTAACCAACAGCGACAAGATGGCTAAGGCATCTATGGCTCGATTATATGAGATATTCTACACAAAAGCTAAAGACCCTTCTGCAGGAGGTGGTCCAGAGTTTACCACATACTACTCACCGACCAATCCAGATATAGTAGGTGATCTTTCCTTCTATAACACCACTTCCACCTATGGCTACCTCGGTGCACTTAAACATGCTATTCCTGGATTCTTAACAGAGGGATATTTCCACACCTATAGCCCTGCTCGTCATCGTGCACTCAATACTGATTGGTGCCGTCAAGAAGGTGTACGCTACTACCGTGGTATCATAGATTACTATGGAAAATCAAAAGAGACTGTAGGATACATCATGGGATACGTACGCTCGAAAACAGAGAAACTAACCAACGACCCACTCTATCTACCACATAACGTTTCAAACGACGTATACAAACCTATCAACGGGGCAAAAATCGTCTTGCGTAATTCCAGCGGACAAATCGTAAAGACCAATTGCTATCCATACGTCAAACGTATGCTACGTGACCAACTATACTACACCACTGACAACAATTACAACGGTGTCTTCGTCTTTGAGAATCTTGCACCTGGTACATACACCATATCTGTACATGCTAGCGGATATGCGGACTATACCGGAACACTCACCGTCAAAGCTGATGCTACGACCTATACCGAGGTATTTATGTCCATTGGCCTAGGTACCGAACCTAATGTAAGTGATGCAGTAGGTGGCGGAGGTGGTAACATCGTCTCCGAAAATATCGAGATGGAGCAAAACTACATCAACCAATCAATTAGCAATCTACTCACTGGTAAAACCATTCGTCGTGCTGTATATGGAAATGGTATCATGTATATACTGGCTGTTGACGCTAATAAAGAACCTACTCTACTTGCTATAAACACCGAAAACCACACACTGATAGCAGAACTACCTACTAACCACTGCTCTGTAGTTTCTGCTGATGGATACAAACTCAGTGATATCGCACTAACATCCGACGGCGTATTGATTGGCTGCAATATGGAACATGTCACGTTTACACCTGCCAACAAATGGAAACTATACCAATGGACCAATAATGGTGGGACATGGACAGGTACAGAGTGGATAGCGCATGCCAATAATGAAACTGCCGGTAACTACTACGACGCTATGGTAGGATCTACCTTTGCATATACGGGTTCTTCCGCAAGTGGCAAGCTAGTGACAACTGCTCAGAATATCGCAGACGCAAATAAAACCATTCGTTTCGTACTTTATACCATCACCAATAACGCAGTATCTACTGTTCTTCGCAATCAACCAGCAGGTGTATCTATCGCTACATATGGCGATAAACTACGATTTGCGACCTCACTATTAGGCAGCGATCGATTCGTTCTCTCATCTTCTACGCATGAAGCAGTAGAATGGCAACTAGTCAACGAAACCAAAGCAACACCTACGGCAGTAGCTACATCTACATTCAACACCTACGATGCCAACTATTTTACCTACTCTGGTAGTACATTGATGGCAACCCCTAAAAAAGATGCTAATGGCAACAACATTGGTATCGCCTTGTATAACATCAGTAGCGGTATCAATAATGCTTCTTTGATTGAGACTTCCAATACCAATCTCACTGCTTCTAGCCCAACCTACTCTATGGCAGCAGCGGATGTCAACGAAGAAATCATCACCCTATATTTGCTAAAAGACAACTCACTCAGTAAATTTACTAAGGCTGAGGAACAACCTATTGTACCGCATGTATGCGCATACAACCTCAATGTCACACAGGATGGTAGTAACTATATTTTCACTTTTGATGCTAACTCCGTTGCACGAGGTGCGAACATCATATTCTACGATCAAACTACAGGTGATGAAGTAGGACATGTCGAATTAGGAAAAATCCAAGAGGGTAACAACTCATTCACCATTGCAGCTAAAGATCTACCAGGTATTCACGACCAAGAACTCACTTGGGCATTGGATATGAATGGCTATTCCATCTCAGAAGTAGCACTCATCAAAGAAGATAAATCGCTGATTGCCACAGGCACGTCTCGTCTCTTCAATGCGGTAAACACCAACCCCGAATCCGAGAAGTTTGGTCATATATACATCATGCACCGTGCAGGAGGATCCACCTCTGGGTTGACCGCTAATAGTGGTATTTGGGACCTTAATTATCAGCTAACCAAGCAACATGCTACCCATTATAGAGGTGGTCAAACATTCGGAAATCCTACCCGCATAGGCATAGACCAAGAGGGATACCTCTATATCAGCGATTGGAGCGATGGACACTCTGGTATTTGGATTGCCAATACCGCTAATCTCACACAAAACTTTACCAACTTCTTTGCTGGTACTCGCGAAGGAAGTGGTGCAATCAACAATGCTGGTGTTTACACGGGTTCTTCCACTCCTGGTTGCTATGTCTATGGCGAAGGAAAAAACACAAAGTTATATGTTTATAACGAAGACGAAGCAGGAACACTACCTCAAAATGGCGTAGCAGTTTACAATATTGGCCAACAAGATGGTAGCATCATCCGCCAATGGACTACCGCTCCTAGCGCGGTATATCCACTTCTTGGTGCAATAGGTGGTGATATTCCAACCAATGCTGTTCTATGGGAGTTGTTTGAAACCGCTTATTGTACATATTATAGTGTCAATATTAATAAAGACAATTACTCCGTATCCACAGGTAATGTCACCAACTTCTTATACACAGGCAAAGCAAACCACTCTGTAGATGTTTCGGCATTTATGACAGACAACACCTCTGAATTTAAATGGCTAGGTGACTATATTCAATCTATCAATGGTGCGCCTATTACACAAGAAGTCAATTGGCGCTATAGCATTGCAGCATTCTTTATGGCTAACGCTGGTAATCCTACGTACAACGTAGATTTCACCACTGCTGGACAACCATCTGCTTGGGGAGATGCATACCGTATCGCCCACCAAGCTAGTGCCAGTGAAGAAGGTAATCCTTGGACAACAAGCCACGGATTCTTCTGCTCACATGTACGCGGTACTGGTGCCGACAATACCTATATGCCAGAATTGGTATTTTACGACAACAATGGAAACAAACAGCTCAGTTCCAACGAGGCACCTTATTCAGGTATCATTGATGGCTCTAATGCAGCTGGTTTTGCAGTATCACCAGACGAGTCCATGCTTGTACTTAACGATGGTAGCCAAAACTTCCTTGTATTTGATATTGAATGGGCAGGTGACAAACCTACTCTAACTGTACGTTATAAATATCATCATGGAGTAGATCAGATTCGCCAAATGAACTGGGATTATGCAGGAAACCTTATTTGTTCAGGCAATGCAGGTATTCACATTTTTGCTCTTCCTACTGCTGACAACCAAACCATCGTACCTGCTCGTAAATCGCTGACTGTCACTTGTAAGAACGGTATTGGCATTAAAGTATCACAAGTCACTCTCAACCACTCCTCACTCCGTATAGGAGCTGGAGAAACTCAGACACTTACTGCCACCGTCACTCCAGATGAAGCCACCATCAAAACTGTCACATGGAAATCCATAAACACCAATATTGCCACCGTTACCAGCACGGGTATCGTGACTGCTGTGGCCAAAGGCGAAACCGACATTATTGTCACAACAGATGATGGAGGACACACCGACACATGTCATGTATCCGTTTACTCATACATGAGCGATGCTGAAGCACAACGTATCTGGGCATATGACCTGCGTCTTACATCCAATCAGGACAATCATACCTTTACTTTCAAATCCGTAGCAGATGCTACGGAGGCATACCTTGTATTCTTTAATCAATTGGGTGCGGAAGTCGGTCGCTACGCATTGGACAATGTTCAGCAAGGTGCTTACTCTATCACGCTCAACGAGGTAGACATTCCTTGCGACAATATCACACTCAACTGGGGTGTCGAACTCCATGCCGATGCGATAAAAGAGAATACGACACTTGTGGAAATCACGGACCAATCTACTGATAAATATAGATTCTACTTACCACAAGGAGTAGCAGTAGATAATAATCCTGAATCCAATCATTTTGGACAAATATATATTGCTGCAGCAACCAGTGGTGACAATGCAGATTCTAATCGCGAATCACAACAACAAGCAGGATTATTCGTATTTGATCCTCTTCTGAATGAATTAAATCCTACTAATAATGTGGGTATTATTCCTTCAAATGTCACATTCATTACAGAATATTCAAGCAGCGAACTAAATACTAAACGTCAACAGATGCACCGTATAGCGGTAGATCCTGTAACACATAAAGTAGCATTTGCTTACTATCTCAACTCAGCCACTGGTGCCTATGCAATGGATCCTTCAAACTTGGCAGGCACAGCAACTAATTTGGTAGCGGGAGCGGAAGATATTACAAAAGTTAATTCACTATGCTTTGATAAAGAAGGAACTTTGTACGTAATGGATAATGCCTATTATACGAATGCCTCTACAGGACAAATTTATAAAATCCAAGATGGTATAGTATCTCCATTCTCTAAAGCTTATGGTTGGGCCTCATTCGACAATTCTATCGTATCAGATGGACGTGGCGGATTATGGGTTGCACAATACAGAAGTAATTTTGATGGTTTCGCTGTCCTTTCTCATATCAATAGCAATGGAGAAGGAGATTTTTGTATCACAAGTACCAACAACAATACCCTCTTAGAGACATATACAAGTGGTAGTACTACCAATGCCTCCTATCGTGGACAAGTGGCTTATAACGAGCGAGAAGATATTTTGGCATTTGGTGGTGGTAGAATGGTGCAACTATTTAAAGTAACTTACAATGCAAATGGTGTACCAACACTCACGAAATTTGCTAAAACTGAACCATTAGCTAGTGGCAACCAAACAAATATTGATGGCATTGCATTTGACTATGCAGGCGACTTGTATGTAGCTTCTGCCTGGACAGAAAAAATGTATAAATTCGCTATTCCTACCGAAGACAATATATGCCTCGTACCTGCGCAAAAATCGCAAATAATTGATAAAAAACTCAACTTGCGTGATACTGAAGATAACTCTATCAAACTCAATGATGCAATCGACCAGACTACTAATGTACGCGTGTACCGTACATTGACATCTGGCATGTACAACACCATTTGTTTGCCATTCGACTTGGCGACATTAGATGGTACCCCTCTCGCAGGTGCTGAATTGCTGGAATTGAGTGATATAGAAGTAACAGAGACAGGAACCACCCAAGATATTTGCCTACAGTTTACTGAAGCTAATGAATTGACGGCTGGTATGCCTTATCTTATTCAACCTGCTAATGACATCACACTGCCTCTAGAATTTAATAATGTAGTTATAACTGCTACAGAAGGTTCAACATCTGGTTCTGAAATTGTCACATTCAACGGTATATTATCTCCCAAGACTTTTTATGAAGGAGATAAAAGTTCATTATTCTTGACAAGCAACAATATATTAGCATGGCCAAACGTAACTGCTAACATGAACGGTATGCGTGCTTATTTCCAATTAGCAGACACAGAAGAGTCACGACCAATGCAAACACGTGCACGTATTTCAGTAGATAGAGGTTCAACCACTGAAGACATCATTGTATTACTACCTACTGATTCACAGGAAACAGCAACTAAAATTATGCGTAATGGCATAATATACATCTTACGCAATGGGGAAATATATACCCTTCAAGGCACAAAATTGAAATAGGAACGCAATAGGTATTGCATAATTCAAGAAAAAGTTGTACTTTTGCAAATTATTTTGTAAAAGACATGCTTACCCATCTTCACATACGCAACTACGCGCTAATATCTCACTTGGATATTGATTTCCATGAGGGATTTTCCGTCATGACGGGCGAAACAGGTGCTGGTAAGAGCATCATCCTTGGTGCACTCAACTTAGTAATGGGTGCACGTGCTGATATCAAAAGTATCACAGAGGGCGAAGAACGTTGCGTGATAGAAGCCACCTTTGGCGAAGATCTCATTATCCGTCGTGAATTGAGTGCCAACGGCCGTTCGCGTTCGTTTGTAAACGATGAAATCGTCACTCAAACCGAACTCAAAGTGCTCGCGCGTCAACTGATAGATATCCATTCGCAGCACGAGAGCCTAATGATTGGCGATGATCTCTTTCAAATACAAGTGGTAGATGCTATCGCAGGTAATACAGCCGAGCGCGAAGCATATAGCCATGCCTATATCTCCTACCAAGAAGCAATGGCTGCTCTACGTGAGGCACAAGCCCTTGCTAAAAAGGCGCAAGCTGATGCTGACTATCTACAATGGCAGTACACTCAACTCCTAGAAGCACAATTGGTTGCTGGGGAAATAGAAGAATTGGAAGAAGAAGAGTATCGCTTATCACACGCCGAAGAGATACAAACCGCGTTAGCACAAGCCTTACAGCAATTAGATAGTGACCATGGCGCACTCTCTCTAATCCACTCTACCCGACTATCCGATGCGGATTCTGCACTTGCCGAACGCATTGATAGTGTGGAGATTGAACTCAAAGATATTGTATCCGACATACAACGTCTATACGATCGTACAGAACGCGATCCAATGCGTTTGGAGCAAGTACAAGAGCGTATCAGTATGCTTCAAACATTGATGAAGAAACATCATGTACAGACGGTAGATCAACTGATTACGCTACGCGATGAACTCGCTACACAAGTTCAACGGATAGAAAATATCGACGAAGATCTTGCGCATCTGCAAGCCGAGGTGGATACAGCGCATAGTGCATTGTCCATCGCGGCAGAAGCACTCACGGCATCTCGTCTCGAGCCTTGCAACTTAATAGCCTCTCGCCTCGTTGAAGATATGGTTCGTTTGGGTGTACCACACGCAAAAGTAGCTGTGGATATTCAGCCTACTAATGACTTCTCCGAGACCGGAAAAGACAATGTACAGTTTCTCTTTGCTGCCAACCTCAACCAGTCACTTCGCCGTGTCTCGGAAGTGGCATCTGGCGGTGAGATCAGCCGATTGATGCTATGTATCAAATCTCTTATTGCAAGCAGTAATGGACTACCAACGATAATCTTCGACGAAATTGATACGGGTGTCAGTGGCGCTATCGCCAGTCAAATGGGAGAGATTATGCGCCAAATGGCTCAATCAAGGCAAATCATCACCATTACCCACTTACCTCAAGTAGCAGCTCGCTGCGAGCAACATTATTTGGTATATAAAGAAGATACAGATATTCGCACCGAGACACATATCCGCCAACTTTCCGCTCAAGAACACGATATGGAAATTGAGAAAATGCGTAGCTTATAAGTATTACTTTCTAAACACAAACACGCATGCTACCACTTGCAGAACGATTGCGTCCAAGAACGCTTAATGAATATATCGGTCAGAAGCACCTTGTAGGCGAAGGAGCTATTCTTCGTCAGATGATTGAGAATGGCAATCTGTCATCGTTCATATTATGGGGTCCTCCTGGTGTGGGAAAAACCACTTTAGCACGCATCATTGCACACGAGTTGGAGCGCCCATTCTATACCTTATCCGCCGTTACCAGCGGTGTGAAAGAAGTGCGCGAGGTGATTGACAAAGCGAAACGCTACGCTGCAATGAATAGCGGGTTGTTTGGGAGTCGGGAGTCGGGAATCAGGCATCGAGAGTCTGGAGTCGAGCGAGCGATATTATTTATCGATGAGATTCATCGTTTCTCCAAGTCGCAACAAGATAGTCTATTAGGTGCTGTAGAAGATGGTACAATCACGCTGATTGGTGCTACAACAGAGAATCCTTCGTTTGAGGTGATTACACCGCTGCTAAGCCGTTGTCAAGTATATGTATTGAAGCATTTGGAAAAAGCAGATTTGCAAGAGTTGCTCAATCGTGCAATGACAAAAGATGAGCATATCCGTTCGCTCAACATAGCGGTTAAAGAAACGGAAAGTCTGCTCCGCTATTCGGGTGGTGATGCACGCAAGCTGCTGAATATCATAGAACTTGTGACAAATTCTGGTGTCAAGGTTATTGATAATGAAACCGTCACGCAGCAACTGCAACAGAATCCTGTAGCATACGATAAGGATGGCGAACTGCATTATGATATTATCTCCGCTTTCATCAAGTCTATCCGAGGTAGCGACCCAGATGCAGCATTATACTGGTTGGCACGTATGGTAGCAGCTGGCGAAGACCCCAAATTTATAGCTCGCCGATTAGTCATCTCAGCAAGCGAAGATATTGGTTTGGCTAATCCGAATGCCATGTTGGTGGCAAATGCTTGTTTCGACACACTACAGAAGATTGGTTGGCCAGAGGGACGTATTCCTTTGGCGATGGCAACAGTATATCTCGCCACCTCACAAAAGTCTAATTCCGCGTATCTAGCTATCAATCAAGCATTAGAGTTGGTCGAAAAAACTGGCAATCTGCCAGTACCATTGCACCTGCGCAATGCACCAACCAAACTCATGGATGAATTGGGGTATGGCGAAGGATATCAATACGCACATGATTTTCCAAACCATTTCGTCAAACAGCAGTTTATGCCAGATGCTCTCCAAGGCACACAACTTTGGCACGCACAAGGTAGTCCACAAGAGCAGAAGATGGCTGACTGGATGAAATATCTATGGAAAAAAGAATAAGGTATGCTCGCGCATACCTTATTTGTTTAGTTAACAATTCTATCCGATAAAAATTGATAGCAATAGTTGAACTTTTACTTTTGGAACTTGCCCACTAACTTGATGGCGAGGTTCACGAGCCAATCTGGGGTGTGCTTGAGCAATGGAGTGCACAAGTAATTGATTACACCTGGCATATCGGCTTTCTTGCCACGGAACATCTTCTTCAAAGCTCGTTTCACCAGTTTCTCTGGTGGGATAGCCACGGTCAAGTTTACTGCCAAACGGCGCAAGTGAGGCGCTAAGCCAAAGAGTTCGGTATCTACCGCTCCAGGAGTCATCACAGTGATATTCACGCCTTTAGGTTTGAACTCATACCAAAGTGACTTGGAGAAATTATAGATAAACGCCTTGGTAGCATTGTAGGTCTGAATACCCGGCATAGCCATCCATGCAGACATGGAGGACATATTGAGAATATAGCCTTTTCGGCGTGGTTTGCGGCAGAGTTTCTGCGCTTGTTCTTCTTCGGTGAGTTGGCGGTTGATCATCTCCTCACCAAATAGACGAGTGAGTTTAGCAACCGTAATCATATGCAAGTTGAGCATGAGCTCAATGCGCTTCATGCTGGTCTCGCAATAAGGGTTGAAGAAGAACACACCCGCGTTGTTGATAAGGATATCCACGACGAGGTTGCTGTCCTTGCAGTATTGGAGCAATTGCTCCGCTGCGTCTTGCTTGGAGAGATCGGCATAAAGAGCAGTAGTCTTTACGCCATATTGAGCTGCGAGGTCAGCAGCCACTTTCTTTTGTTCCTCTTCTTGGTTGCTAACCAACAGAAGATCAGTATGATAATCGCGCGCTAGTTGGGTGGCATATTGAAGGCCAATACCCGATGATGCGCCAGTAACTAATGCAAGCATTCTAGTTTAGTGTTTAGAGTTTAGTGTTTAGTGTTTAGAGGAGGGATACCACATTTGTTCGTACTTGAGGGCTTCCTTCTTGAGGTATGCAGGAATGTCCTTGTCGCACTCGTGGCACTTCATATCGAGGGTGTACATACGCGCTACGCAGTAGTTAGAGCGTTTGCACTCAGAGTGATATTGCTCCTCTTTCATCTTGTTCACGAAATCAGTATCGCGCACGAGAGCGTGTCCAATCTGCACAAAATCAAATCCTTCTGCGAGAGCAGTCTCTGCATTCTCACGACCCATGACACCACCTACATAGATGAGTGGCATCTTCAATGCCTTGCGGAATTGCTTCGCTGTATCGAGGAAGAAGAGTTCTTTGAAAGGTACAGTAGGAATCATCAAGTGACCCACGAAGCGCAATGCTAGGCGAAGCCACCAGAACGACCATGGATTCATGTAGTGAGCCAAGGTCTTGATTGGCATAGCACCACCCATGACGGTGAAAGGAGCTTTGCTCACGAAGCCCGCAGTAAGAACGAGTGCGTGAACACCATGTTTCTCAATCTCTTGGGCGATGCGGATGCACTCCTCTACTTTGAGTCCAGACTTAAAGCCGTCGTACATGTTGGTCTTCACCACCACAGCCATATCGTCGCCAGCGTGCTCCATAACCTCAGCCATGACCTCATTCATGAAACGCATACGGTTCTCCAGCGAACCTCCGTACTCATCGCGACGGCGGTTGGTATATGGAGAGAGGAATTGCGAAATCAAATAGCCATGACCCGCGTGAATCTCAACGCAGTCAAAACCACACTCGCGGCAAAAGTCCACAGCGTGGCCAAATGCCTTTACTATCTCCTTTATCTCCTCTTTCTTAAGCGCACGGTGGAGGGTTGGCGAATAGAGGTTGAATCCTGTACTTGCACCTACAGGAAGACAGTTGCAAGTATAGAAGTGGGTCATGTTACCACAGTGCCCCAATTGGATACTAGCTTTAGCACCCTCCGCATGAATGCCATCGGTGAGCTTCTTCAAGTCCTCTTTTATCTCGTCGTGGATATAGAGTTGACCATCAAAGGACACACCTGAACGAGTCACAGAACAGTATGCCACAGTAGTCATAGCCGCACCACCACGGGCCACAGCAGTATGATAATTATAGAGATCTTGACTAGGTTTGTTGCCGTATGCCATGTTCTCAAAAGCGGCAGAACGGATAGCGCGGTTGCGCAAAGTGATAGGACCAAGCTTATGCTCAGTAAAAAGGAGGTTATTATTCATTGTCTAAAAAATATTCAATATCATCTAACAGCGTAGCGGTCTAACAGCCGAAGGCGATCCGACATCTGACAGCGTAGCGGTCTAATAGATAAACGGAATAATTCGTTTCAACTTCTTTTCGTCGAACTCGTCTGCGAATTCCTCTTTGTAGCGATAATAAATAGAGTTCGCGCGAGGAACAAGATTACAGCATGAGAACCAGAAGAAACTCAATCCTGCCCACGACCATGTCAAAATTGCAAATCCAAGCCACTCAGTAATCTCGCCCAAGTAGTTAGCACTAGTCACATACTTGTACATACCCTTCTTTGGCAAATAATGGTTGGTATCACCAGGTTTGCGTAAATGGCGAATCACATGGTCTGAATGCATATTGATTGCCCATCCGCAGATGAAGGTCAGCACACCTAAGATGAAGCGCCAATCGGTCAGCCAAGTAGTAGCATATGGAGCAAATTGAGGCGCTAAATGGAAGAGCCAATAGCCTTGTATATAGCCATTCACAAGATTCCAGATCACCGAGAATGCCATGATAATAATTGGCATCTTGCTATTACCTTTCAGCAAGAATGGGAAGATAAACGACCTTTGGAAATAGTGAAACTGGAATATCAAGAAGAAGATCAGATAGGGCAACTGAAACTTCACCTCCGACATTGCCCACAAGTACAACATCACCACAAATACGGGCATCTCCATCAGACACCAGCCCACCTTATTATTGATTGCAGGTCCCCATTTCTCAGTACGCATCTTGCCATAACCTGCGTCCACGAAATAGAGTGCCACAAACACCACCAATCCGATCAGGAATAGTATAAAGAGAAAATCATGAAATGATTCTAAAGCAGTAGATATTTCCATAAGCAATAATAATTAGCGTGCAAAATTAGTTAAAATAAATGAAACCACCAAATAAATATTAAAAATCATTCTATTTTTCTTTGTTTTTGACTAATAAATAGTCCGATTACAATAACAATAATCCCTACCCACTTCCATATCGGCAACTGTTCGTCAAAAATCACCCACATCAGCAAGGCCGTAAACACAGGGCGCACATTGTTGAACACGTTCGCACGCGTCACGCCTATCTGACGCACGGTATAGCAAAATAATATAAATGCCGTTACAGAAGCAAACACCGCCAAATAGCCCACAGCTATCACTGGGCTCAGATCAGCCGACAGTGGCGCTATTGTATCTTGCAACGACTGCCTATTGAATACTCCCCACACCGCATAAAACAACACCAACGCCACCAACTGCACATAAAACACAATACTCAGCGATGAATACCGCGTAGGTATACGGCGCAAGATAATCGTATATCCCACTGACATACTGACCGTTACAATTGCCAGCAACACGCCCCACGGATTACCCAACGCAAAGTTATTCGCCCCCACCAACAGCAGCAACAACATACCCACTGTAGATATCAAAATACCCACCACATTATTGCGGGTCACTTTTTCGCGCAAGATGATAAACGCAAGAATCGGTGCCATAATCGGCTGCGTACTCAGCATCGCCTCTGCTATCGTGGGCGAAGCAAAACTTTGATAGGTATATGTCTCGAAAATAAAATACAAGAACGGCTGAAACAATCCACCTAGCACAAATAGCGGAATATCCCGCTTCTCCACCCGCTGCAATCCCAGCACCTCATGTCCACGAAACAGCAGCCCCACAAGCAACATCAACAGGATGGCCAACGAAAATCGTAAAACAATGAGCGTCAGTGGACTAAACACCACCAACGCCTCTTTGACTGCAATCCCTGCTCCAGCCCAACAGAGCATAGCAAAAACTACCGACAAATATGGAACGATTTTTCTCATTCCTTTTTCGTGCGTTTGGTTGCACGATCTGTACGACGCTGCGCACGCGCTTTCTGACGTCCTTTGATGCGTGTATCAATATTGTCCGCCAGTTCCATAATGATATCCGACAAGCTATCTTGACGCTCGATCTGGTCAAACTTACGGCGACGCATTTCATCCTGCATCAGCAAATTGAATTTGAATTGACCATCGCGCCAACCATCGTTGAGCATGGATTTCTTGAAGCGTGCGTATGCATTGGTAGATAGGATATGTGCTTGTGGCTCTTTCAGACGGAAAGACGCACGCTTTGATTCGTATTCATTGTTGATTTCCTGCAACTTACGATCTACTACCTTCGTAAATTCGTCCGCTATTTGTTGATCGATTTCCTCATCCACAAACTCGTAGTAGAAATGGTATTTCGACTCACGAACGTCCGCAAATCCAACAAAGAACTTGGTCTTAATGTCCATCAATTCCTCTGCCTTATGCACCGCGTCAATAAATTGTGGCTCATACAATTTCTCACCCGTCATTGACACAATACCATTCACCTTCGACACCATATGCACGGTCGGCGTCTTGTAGAAACTACCACCTACCTCCACCAGGTCGTTCATATTATAGCGGAACAGTCCCGAATACGTCGTCACATACGCACAATAGCGTTTGCCCTTCTCCAGCTCATATATCTGCAAGAAATGCTTGTGTGGCTTATCCAATTCGCTCTCTTCCACAAACTCATAGTAGTGGAAATGGGGGAACAGCACCGACTCGTTCGTATCATCCAGCGAGAAGCCGAATCGACATTCCGTAGCAATATAGCCCAACTCTTGGTACATGGTTTTATCCCAATTGAATTGGTCCATATACTTCTCCATATAAATCTTCGTATTACCGCATTTCCAGGTCGAAAGTAGTTGCAACCATGGCCAGAAATGCTTGGGCTCTAATTTTCCATGCTCCTTCAGCAGCTGACGCAACTCCTCTGCACGCTCTGGTTGAGGCGACATATACGCATGCAACTCCTCACGGATATACTCAGAAATATCAAAGTTCCAACTCAGCGTACCTTTCTCAATATCATCAATCATTTCCTCCACATTCTCATTCAGTGTGCGCAGCAGCTCCAGTATCGTGGACGGATTGGCTGTCGCCCACAAGGTCACATCGCGATACTGCATCGCCAAGCGCATCAACGTATAGTTGCGCGCCGCGTAGTCATCAATCGACATCACACATGCAGGTGCTGTATAATGCTTCTTAATAATCTTTGGCACATCACGCACCAGCACACCACTCACCGAACCAAACACCGTACCATCAGGAGCATAACCCTCCAATTCCTTGCCTACCGTGGTAAACAGATGCCCGCCAAAGATGCGGCTGCGATGGCAAATAAAGTTCCATATCCACACATGCGTCATCTTGCCATACACATCCTTCAAATACTTATGCGTCATCGGAATCCACTTCGGCTCAGAGGTTGTACCCGAGGTGGTTGCATACATATCTGGCTTACCAGGAAACAGGACATTCTCTTCGCCCTGCTTATGGCGCTCCACATAAGGGCGCAACGGCTCAAAGCTGTCATTTACAGGCACATACTGACGATACAATCGGAAGAAATCCTCCGTACTTGTAGCCGACAAGATACGATCAAAATGATGCTCCTTGCCATATACCGTATCGCGTGATATGGTCAATATATCGCGTAGTGTCTGCTCTGCTGCCTGCTTAGGATGCCTGCACCAATAGTTCAAACGCAGGCGTTGCGAACCGCCCACCAAACATAGTGCCGTGTTAATCAGCCAAGGATATGGCAATGCATTTCCCTGATCATCCAAATAAGTTTTTTTCTTCATAATAGTTATTCCTTTATGACAATCCTCTCCGCAACCCACACACCACCAACACTTTAGACTATCAAAATATCCTTATTTTGTGCAAAATACACAAAAATCTGCTGCAAAGATACTATTTTTTTTTGATATATGCAATATTTCTATGCTAATTTCAATTCATAATTCATAATTCACAATTCATAATTCTCAATTATCACAAATTATACCCCGTAAATTTTGTAGATTGTAAATATTTTTGTACCTTTGCACCCAAATTGCGCATTATGCGCGCACATGTACGAATAATATTTTAAGAACAAAAAAGATATGGAACTTAGTGAACAAGAAGTAATCCGCAGAGAAAGTCTGCAAAAGATGCGCGATATGGGTATCAACCCCTATCCTGCTGATGAGTATGTAGTTACAGGTTATTCCACCGAGATCAAGGCTACATTTGAAGATGACAATCAAGATGCTGATTGGTACACAGGCAAGCCTGTGCGCATTGCGGGTCGTATGATGTCGCGTCGTATCATGGGCAAAGCATCCTTCGTAGAGATTCAAGACTCCAAAGGTCGTATCCAAGTATATGTCAGCCGCGACGATATCCAAGCCCCTACTCCAGAAGGAGAGACAGCTACCACCGTGGAGCAACAGATGTACAACGTAGTCTTCAAGAAACTGCTTGATATAGGTGACTTCGTAGGTATCGAGGGCTTTGTATTCCGCACCCAAATGGGCGAAATCAGCGTACACGCACAAAAACTCACTGTGCTTGCTAAATCGCTCCGCCCACTCCCTATCGTGAAATACAAAGACGGTGTGGCATACGACGGCTTCAACGACCCTGAGCAACGCTACCGTCAACGTTATGTGGACCTCGTAGTGAACGAAGGTGTGAAGGATGTGTTCTTGAAGCGTGCAACTATCATCCGCACCATGCGTCAGGTGTTTGATGAGGCGGGTTACACCGAGGTGGAGACCCCAATGCTGCAAGCTATTGCAGGTGGTGCATCGGCTCGTCCGTTCATTACCCACCACAACGCTTTGGACGTGGATATGTACATGCGTATTGCTACCGAACTCTACCTCAAGCGCCTCATCGTAGGTGGATTCGAGGGCGTGTACGAGATTGGTCGTAACTTCCGCAACGAGGGTATGGACCGCACCCACAACCCAGAGTTTACTTGCATGGAGCTCTATGTACAATATAAGGACTACAACTGGATGATGTCCTTCACCGAGCAACTGCTGGAGAAGATTGCCATTGCCGTAAACGGCACCACCGAGGTGAAGATTGGCGATAATATCGTGAACTTCAAGGCACCATACCGCCGTCTGCCTATCCTGGAGGCTATCCAAGAGAAGACGGGCTATGACCTCAGCACCATGACCGAAGATGAGATTCGCCAAGTGGCTAAGAAATACGGCGTAGAGGATACCGAGAAGATGGGCAAAGGTAAGCTCATCGACGAGATCTTTGGCGAAACATGCGAGGGCACCTTTATCCAGCCTACTTTCATCACCGACTACCCTGTGGAGATGTCACCACTGACCAAGATGCACCGCTCCAAACCAGGTCTCACCGAGCGTTTCGAGCTGATGGTCAACGGCAAGGAGTTGGCTAACGCATACAGCGAACTCAACGACCCAATCGACCAATACGAGCGTTTCGTAGAGCAGATGAAACTCGCCGACAAGGGTGACGACGAGGCAATGATTATTGACCACGACTTTATGCGTGCACTCGAGTACGGTATGCCTCCTACATCGGGTATCGGTATCGGTATCGACCGCTTGGCTATTTTCATGACAGGACAACCATCTATCCAAGATGTGCTATTGTTCCCAACAATGAAGCCAGAGAAATAAAGCGCAGACGCTTTATTTCTCAGTTTAGAGGACGCTCGCAAAAGCGAGCTACAGTTTAAAGTTTAGAGACAAGAATATATGAACGTAGCAATACTAGGTTCAGGCAGTTGGGCGACAGCCCTTGCCAAAATAGTGATGCATAATGTGCCTGATATCAATTGGCACATACGCAAACAAGAAACCATCGACGAGTTTATAGAGATTCGCCGTAATCCCAACCATTTGGAATGGGCATATTTTGATATCTCACGCATTCATTTCTCTGCGGACATCAACGAAGTAGTCGATCAATCCGATTTGATTATTTTGGCTATTCCTTCTCCTTATATCAAACAGAGTTTGGATGACATAAAAATCGACATGTCACAAAAATGCGTCATATCCGCAGTGAAAGGAATGATTCCTGATGAGAATATGCTGGTGACGGATTATTTGCATGAGCACTACCATATTCCAGAAGAGAATTTAGGTGTGATTACAGGTCCATGTCATGCAGAAGAGATTGCATTGGAACGCCTGAGTTACCTCACCGTGGGCTGCAAGGATGCAGCAAAAGCCGATTTGTGGCAAAAGCTCTTTGACACACCTTACGTGCGCACCACTCCCAGTCAGGATGTGGATGGATTGGAGTATGCCAGCATCATGAAGAATATCTATGCCATCGCTGCAGGTATCTGCAAGAGCTTGCATTACGGCGATAACTTCCAAGCCGTGCTGCTGACCAATGCCATGCACGAGATGATGCGTTTTGCCAAAGCCAAATCGGATATCCCACGCGATATTACCGACAGTGGTTATCTGGGCGATGTACTGGTGACTGCCTACTCCAACTTCTCACGCAACCGCCAATTCGGACAAATGATTGGCATGGGCTACAGCGTGAAAGCCGCACAAACGGAGATGGAGATGGTGGCAGAGGGCTACTACGGCACCAAGGCTATTTGGCTCGCCAATCAAGATGTGCAAGTGGATTTGCCCATCGTAGAGGCTGTATATCACATCCTATACAACAGAAGATCTGCTAAAGCAGTTATCAAAGAACTAACTAAGAAATTTCAATAATTATTATTTTATAATTCAAAATTCATAATTCACAATTATGACAAAAGATATTCAATTTTCTTATGCCAAAGCCGTTAGCGCAGAGGCAGTGGCTGCCTACGAGCAGCAAGTGAAAGCATGCCAAGAGATGTTGGTAAACGGTACAGGTGCAGGCAACGACTTCCTCGGTTGGATGAACCTCCCAGCAGATATCCGTCCACAATTGGCAGATATCCAAGCAACTGCAGATTTGCTTCGCCGCGAGTGTGAAGTAATCGTATGCATCGGTATTGGTGGCTCATATTTAGGTGCGAAGGCAGTAATTGATGCACTCAGCAGTAGTTTCGCATGGCTTGAGGGCGAGAAACCAGCTATCGTATATGCTGGACAAAACATCGGCGAGGATTACCTCTACGAGTTGCAAGCGCTCCTCAAGAACAAGAAGTTCGGTATTATCTCTATCTCCAAATCAGGTACTACCACCGAGCCAGCATTGGCTTTCCGCCTTCTCAAGACTCAGCTCGAAGAGCAACAAGGCAAAGAGGCTGCTAAGCAACTCATCGTTTGTATCACCGATGCTAAGAAAGGTGCGCTCCGCACATTGGCTACTCAAGAGGGATACAAGACTTTCGTGATTGAGGATAATATCGGTGGTCGTTTCTCAGTACTCTCTCCTGTAGGCTTGTTGCCAATCGCATGTGCTGGCTATGATATCAACGCCTTGATTGACGGTGCAGAACGCATGATGAAGGTGTGCGGCATCAATACCCCACTCGCTGAGAACCCTGCTGCGCAATATGCTGCTGCACGCAACTACCTCTATGGCGAGCAAGGTAAGAAGATTGAGCTCTTGGTGAACTACCACCCTAAATTGCACTTCGTGAGCGAATGGTGGAAGCAACTCTATGGCGAGTCAGAGGGCAAGGAGAACAAGGGTATCTTCCCTGCTAGTGTGGACTTCACCACCGACCTCCACTCAATGGGTCAATACGTACAAGAGGGCGAGCGTCACTTGTTTGAGACCGTGATTACGGTAGAGGAGAGCAACCATATGGTAGCATTCCCACACGATGATGCTAATCTCGATGGTCTGAACTTCCTTGCAGGCAAGCGCGTGGACGAAGTGAATAAGATGGCTGAGCTTGGCACCATGCTCGCGCATATCGATGGCGGTGTACCTAACATGAAGATCACCTTGCCTAAGCTCAACGAGTATTATTTGGGCGAGTTGATCTACTTCTTCGAGCGCGGTTGCGGTATCTCAGGTTATATCTTGGGCGTGAATCCATTCAACCAACCTGGTGTAGAGGCATACAAGAAGAATATGTTTGCTCTCCTTGACAAACCAGGCTACGAGGCAGAGTCAGCAGCTATCAAAGCACGTCTATAATCAAAACCTCATACCAATAAAAAAGGCTGTCGATTTGACAGCCTTTTCTTTGTATTATCGAAGGAAATTACTTCTTGAAATAGCGGTTGTACAAGCCCTCGAAGCCTTTGCCGTGACGAGCCTCGTCCTTAGCCATCTCGTGTACGGTGTCGTGGATAGCATCCCAATCCATTGCTTTTGCACGCTTAGCAATGCGGAGTTTGTCGTCGCAAGCACCAGCCTCAGCCATCATACGCTTCTCCAGATTCTCCTTGGTGCTCCATACTACCTCGCCGAGCAATTCAGCGAACTTAGAGCAGTGCTCAGCCTCTTCCCAAGCGTAGCGTTTGAATGCCTCTGCGATCTCAGGATAACCCTCACGATCAGCTTGGCGTGACATTGCGAGATACATACCTACCTCGGTAGCCTCACCCATGAAGTGCGCGTTGAGGTCCTTGATCATCTCCTCGTCAGTATCTTTAGCAACGCCGATGATGTGCTCGCAAGCGAATGCGATACCAGCTGACTCATCAACTTCTTTCCATGTTACTACTTGTTTGCATTGTGGGCAACGCTCTGGAGCAGGTGCACCTTCGTGTACATAGCCGCAAATTGGGCAAATAAACTTCTTATTCATATTGTTCTTTGTTTTTATAAGGTTAATATTCTTTTGTCACTTTACATACTACAAAAACCGTGCCAAAACATTAACAACAAGATGATTTTTCTAAAAACAAGTTAACAATGAGAGGTAAAAAGCTACGCCCTACACGCTACACCTTACACCCTACACCACTCTCTCCGACACCACATGCCAATTGATTAGCAACCACAAGTTCTTCAAATAATCTTTTCTGCGATTCTGATAATCCAAGTAATACGCATGCTCCCATACATCAATTGCCAAGAGCGGCTTCAGGTTATAGCGCAAGGGATTATCCCCATTAGGCAAGGACAATATCTTCAGTTCGCCACCGTCGTCCATTGCCAAGAATGTCCACCCCGAGCCAAAGAACGAAGAGGCTGCCTTATCCAGTTGCTCTACCATTTTCTCTACGGAGCCAAAGGATTGCTCGATCAAGAACAGAAACTCACCGGACGGACGTTTAGCATTGCGTGCAGGAGTAAGTTGTTCGAAAAATAATTGGTGATTCAGCACTTGCCCAGCGTTATTGGCAATTGGTCCTTCAGGCGCTTTACGCACCAACTCTTCGAGGGATAATCCCTCGTACTTGGAGCCATCCACCAGTTGGTTGAGATTATCCACATACGCGCGGAAATGCTTTCCATAGTGAAAAGAAAGTGTCTCTTGACTCATCATTGGAGCCAAATCTCCGAATTGGTATCCCAACTCTGGGAGTTCGAAATGAAATTTAATCATAAGGTTTAGGTATAAAAAATAACGTGCAACACACCATTGTGCTACACGTTACTATAGGCAAAAACTGTGCCAAGACACATTTATCTGCGTGTGCTTCCGCCACTGCGCGACGAAGAGCTTCCGCCTGAGCGCGAGCCTCCACCCGACATACCACCCGATGAGCGCATGGTGCTGGATGATGACGAACGCACACTGCTTGGTGCAGACGAACGCATCGTGCTTGACGAAGAGGAACGTACTGCCGAGCTACTTGAGCGTGATGGTGTGGTAGCAGTGCTCACACTCGAGCGCGAAGGCTGCGTGCGTGTAGTAGTAATAGTGCTACGTGTGGTGGTAGTGCGTGAAGGGGTAGCCGTAGTGCGTGTAGTAGTCGTAGTGCGTGTGGTAGCAGTGGAGGTACGCGAAGTAGTCGTAGTGGAAGTACGGGTGGCATTGCCACGAGTAGCCGTAGTAGTACCGCGCACATTGGTGCTACCATACGTAGCATTGCGTGATGCTTGTGCTGCATTGCCACGCGTAGTAGATGATGTACTCACGCGCGTAGCCGAACCTCTGCTTGTCGTAGTGCGTGTAGCATTGGCATCACGCACAGCTGTGCGGCGGCTTTGCTCAAAAGCACGTGCGTTGCTCACGTTGCGCGAAGCATTGCGCGTAGCGAACGAACGCTCAGGATGGCGATGCGCATAATCATTGCGGCGTACACGATCATACATATTATGATAATGTGCATGATGATGATGACCCATACGGAAAGAGCAGTAAGGATAGTGGTAGTGGTGCCAATAGCAGTGATCCCAATACAGGAAAGGATCTACGCAATAGTATGGACGCCACCAACCTGGCCAATAGCCCCAATAATATGGCGAGTGCCAGCATACCCACGATGTTCCCCAGAACCAATCATAAATCAATGGTCTATAGATATACACTGGTTCGATGATATAATCGGCACCATAGATATACTCGTCGCCTACCACCTGTACGGTGATTTGGTCATCAGCATCCTTCTCGACGAAGATAGAGGCCACATCTTGGTAGATATCCTTAGCCAATACGGCTTGGATGACCACGAGGTGGCGGTTGTTATCGGCAGTCTCGATGACGCGCAAATAGTCCACTTCTCCATCGCCATTGAGGTCGAGGTTGGAGAATGCTGAATCAGGATTATTGAGCAACTGCTCAAATTGCTCCAAGTCTTTGGCTTGTCCAAAGAGGGTTGCAACCGTCTTAAGATCGAGGTTTTCGGAAATGTCGGACGTAGTGGCAGTGACTGTCACCGTCTCGTCTGCCAAAGCAGAATATGGAACCAAGAGTAAGGAACCAAGAGCCAGGATGAATAAAAATACTCGTTTCATATTACACTAAGTTTAGATTGTGATGCATTTTCTCCTTCTTGGTGCGCATATAACGCAAGTTATATGGATTAGGAGCTATCTCTATTGGAATATTCTCTACAATTTCTATGCCAAAACTCTCCAAGCCAATTCGTTTGATAGGGTTGTTGGTCATCAAGCGGAGCTTGTGTGCGCCCAATTGTTGCAATATCTGTGCCCCTACTCCATAGTTACGCTCATCGGGTTGGAAGCCCAGGTGGACGTTTGCCTCTACGGTGTCGTCGCCTTGCTCTTGGAGCTTGTATGCACGAATCTTGTTCATCAATCCAATGCCACGTCCCTCTTGGTTCATATAGACGATGATACCCTTGCCCTCTTTCTCCACCATCTGCATAGCTTTGTGGAGTTGCTCGCCACACTCGCAGCGCTTTGAGCCAAAGATATCGCCTGTCATACACGACGAGTGTACACGGCAGAGGATTGGTTCATCCGCTTGCCATTCGCCCTTCACCAAGGCAATATGCTCCAGTCCAGTTGTCAGCTCACGGAAAGGTGTGAGCATAAAGTCGCCAAACTCGGTAGGCAGACTAACTGTCTCACCACGCTCCACGAGGGCAGTTGACAGTTGAGAGTTGACAGTTGAGAGTTGAGAGTTGGCATCCTCGGTATGGCTAATGCGGTAGGCGATGAGGTCCTTAATAGAGATGAGGCTCAATCCGTATTCCTCAGCCACTTTCTCCAGTTGTGGCATACGTGCCATGGTGCCGTCCTCATTCATAATCTCGATGAGTGCAGCCACTGGTTGCAAGCCCGCCAAACGTGCTAAATCCACAGCAGCCTCGGTATGTCCAGCACGTTGCAGCACACCGCGTTCTTGTGCATAAAGCGGATTGATATGGCCTGGACGACCGAATGTCTGTGGCGTAGAAGCAGGGTCTGCCAATGCGCGGATAGTAGCCGCACGGTCCTCCGCACTCACACCAGTAGTACAGCCCTCCAGCTTATCCACGGTCACAGTGAATGGGGTGCCCAACATCGAGGTGTTGTTCGACACTTGGTGCACCAAATCTAGCTCTGCACAGCGTGTCTCAGGCAGTGGCACACATAGTACGCCCCTTCCATGCTGGAGCATGAAGTTGACCTTCTCAGGAGTTATCTTCTCTGCTGCGATGATAAAATCACCCTCATTCTCACGATCTTCATCATCCACCACGATCACGAACTTACCTTCGCGAATATCTTCGATTGCTTTTTCTATTGTATCCATCATATCTATTTATGTTTTACGAATATACGTTTTACTAATTTAACTACTTTTATTTTGATATACCCCAAGTATTTCATCCACACTTCGGGGTTAAACAATGCTGAGTCCGTAGCTGCTTTGTAGGTCAAGAATATACCGATTGGCAGCAATACCATCGAGCTGAGCCACATACCCGCCCAGCAGGGCCACAATGCTTCACGCGCCATCTTATAGCCGGTGTTGTCGATGATATAATAGATGATAAACATCACCACCGAAATCACCACAGGCGCTCCCAATCCTCCCTTACGCGTGATAGCTCCTAATGGTGCACCGATAAAGAAGAAGATTAGGCATGCGAATGCCAATGTAAATTTGCGATACAGCTCAATCTCATGTTTGCGTATATAGCGCTGGTAGTCATTGAGCATCAAGGCATTGTAATCAATCTGGTCGCGTTGTGCTTTGGCCTTCTCGAGGGCAGCAGATAGGGCACGATAACGCTCGTCGTCGGAGAAGTGGCTATAGAGTGAATCCACATCATAGCCAGCATACTGCTCCTTAGCTCCCTCCCACATGTCCACATCACGATTGGCGACACGCTCACGACCAAAATAGCGATTACTCACCATGGTTTGGCTCTGCTCGTGGCTTCGGTCGTGTGCCAGATGCTGCACCGAGTCAATGGACTGCACCAACTCCACCACATCCTTCGCCACATGCTGGTCTGCCAGCACATCCTCGTTGTAGCGGTCGAACTCCATATCAAAGTCGATGAGCATCTGCTTCTGCGCAAAGCTCTCACGACGGTATGGGATATTCTTCTCAGAGTGTGTAGCGCGTTGTTGGTTGCGATCCAAGTTCTCAAATGACTCGCCACTATATAGGTGCAAGAGCAGATACTTCTTGTCATCGGTAAAGAAAATACGCCCTGAATCAGCCACCATGACACTGGCATTGCGGAAGCCCTCGGAGTAGTCGTAGATCATCATATCATAGAGCATACCCGTCTGCGGTGCCTTGCGGCGGACGTAGATATTGTAGCCCTCGATACCGTCGTAGAACTCGCCCTGCGGGATATCCAGTTCAGGCGATTTCTGCTTGAGCGAGAAGATCAGCGCCCATAGTTTGACTTGCGACACGGGCAAGACATAGTTGGAGAACATAAACGCCCCAACCGAGACAAATGCGATGGCAATGGCCAACGGACGCATGATACGGAAGAGGCTCACGCCAGCCGCCTTCATGGCGGTGAGTTCGAACTTCTCGCCCAGGTTGCCGAAGGTCATCAGCGAAGCCAACAGGATAGCTAGTGGCAATGCCAATGGTACCACCGACGTGACAGCATAGATGAAGAACTCCGCCAGCACTTTGATTTCGACGCCCTTGCCAACGAGGTCCTTGACATGCATCCATACAAACTGCATGAGCAGAATGAAAACGCATATCAAAAACGTCATCACGAGCAAGCCCAAAAACTGCTTGAGCAGGTATATGTCAATTTTCTTAATCACCCTTTCAAATTATCCGATACAAAACTGAGTGGCAACAGGTCTGTTGCTTTGTGGAAGACATAACATCCCTCTTCGCCGTATAGTACCACTTGCATATCTTGTCCATAGCGGTGCTCGGTTTCCAACATCACTTGTCGGCACGCGCCACATGGTGTACCTGCCTGCTTGGTGAAGTGTCCGTTGGTGTAGCATGCAATCGCCAACGCCTTGACTGGCGTATGGGGGTGATTGGCATTGGCTGCAAACAGGGCAGTACGCTCGGCGCAGATACCGCTTGGGTATGCTGCATTCTCTTGATTGGCGCCAGTGATGATGGTACCATCATTGAGCAAGGCTGCTGCACCTACATGGAAATGCGAGTAAGGGCAATAGGCATCTTGCGTCTTTTGCTTGGCAATCTCCACCAGTTGGCGAAGCTCCGCATCAAGTTCATCCACTGTGCAAGCAGTGATCTGGGTTTGCAATGTAATTTCTTTCATGTCATATCTGATTTATAAATTTGCTTATCTATCTTTCTCGTATATTTCTCGAAACCACTTCGTTAGCATTGCGTTACCACTCAATTACCATCTAATACTTTCCCCGTAGTCTGTGAGGTGGTTTCAAGCTATTTCCTGAGTCCTTATTACAGCATGATCTTATGCGCTTCGGCGCCTGCATGCAGCAAGTAGCATCCGCTATTCAGCTCGCAGTCCACTGCCTCTTTGCCTGCTTCGCAGCTGTAGATCAATGCGCCATTGAGCGAGTAGATGCTGAAGGCTTGCCCCTGTGGATATACGGTCAATGTGTATCCATCAACGCTATATGTCAGGTAGGATTCATTGCCTTTCACGGACTCTACAGCTGTAGGCACGTCGCCGCGGAAGCGCACGTTCATACGTGCTGGGGTTCCGCTTGGTGTAGCATATGGCATCACGTAGCACTCGAATGGGTGCAAGGTAGTCGTGGTATTTTGCAGGATGAAATTCGAAGTACCGCGCAACATATATACTGGCTCCTCCAATATCTGATCTTGCAATGTGGTATTACCAGCCATTTGCATCTCAAAACTGATTGGTAACGCCTCAAACGAGCTACTCAACTTGTTCCAAGATTCTTTGCCATGGAAGGTAATCATCTTGTCATGAAAATATGGATCTTTGAATTGAATGATATAAGGTGTATGAGCATCCACCACTTGAGTAAAAGCGAAGACAACCTCTTTGTTCTCGATGCCATAAGGTTTTGCCAAGTAATAATGTCCTCCATTGACAATATCCCATGCTGTTAGGTCATATTCCACACCATCTTCCAGCACGGTCACGCGATCTACTTCAAATGGCAGATACAATGTCTCCCAGCGACTTGTAGTAAACTTACGGCGGTAGTCGATGTTTGCTACCAGTGTATCTTCGGTGGTATGTACGCCATTTGCGCCCAATGCGGTATTATAGTGATAGATATTGAGGCAGGCATCGCGCAGGCGACTCTTGAGTGAAGACCAGTTGGTAGCCACCTTGTAGTCATCCATCGCCTCACAACTGATATAGAACAACGCATTTTTATTATCGCCAGTAAAAGCATTTGCGCCCAATACAGGAGGAGTCATGGCCTGGATGGTGTATCTATCCACATTATTGCAATAGGAGAATGCACGCTCACCAATTGTCTCCAATGTAGCAGGCAATACGATGGTGCCTTGCAAGCCATAGCAGCGCACAAAGGCACGCTCGCCGATGTACTCCAAACCTTCGCTGAAGTAGATGGCTGGCAAGTTGGCACAATCCGTGAAGGCAAAGTCTGCTACCTCGGTTACGGTACGTGGCACGTCATCTATCACCACAGCCGATGGAATGACAATGGTGTCGGTAGGATTGCTGTGATAGGTCACCGCACGTGCTGTATGGCCATCGATTGGATAGTAATATACATTATCTTGCAGCAACTCGCACATCTCCAGATTTAGTTCGCCCCATTGGGTATGCTTGCCATAGATATGTCCGTAGCCACATGGCACATGGATAGGAGCAGTAGTACGTTCAAATGCATCATTTGGTATCGTTGGAGGTGTGGTAGCTTCAATGTGGAAGGCAGTCACGGCCTGGCAGTTGAAGAACGCACGACTAGCAATGGTAGTCATGGATGCTGGAAGGATAATCTCGCATGCCAGTTTGGTATCTTGTGCAAATGCTTTCTCGCCAATAGCAGTAAGACTAGTAGGCATATTGATAGTAGTCATGTTGGTACACTTATAGAACGCATTTTGTCCTATCTTGGTCATTGCATCTGGCAAGCTAACCGTCTTGATGTTACCACGCACATCATACCAAGGTACATCGGTATCCTTTGCATAATCGTACATATCCCCCGTACCCGTGATGGTGAGCACACCATCCGCATATTCCCAATAGAGGTCATCACCGCACATCTGAATTGGTGCACATCCTTCCTCCACAAACTCACCCACTTGACTTGCCCAATCCGATGCTTCGTATGCGGCAAGTGAGCCACAAGGGATATAGGCGGTGGTGAGTTCGGATGGGAATACAGATGATTCAAGTGTAGGAGGCGTTGTTGCCTCGCAAGTAATAGAAGTGAGGGCGGTGCAATCACCAAAAGCCCAAACTTCAATGCTCGTAACGCCACTACCGAGGGTGACAGAGGTGAGGGAGGAGCAACGAGAGAAAGTCGCAAATCGAATGCTCGTGACGCCACTGCCGAGGGTGACAGAGATGAGGGAGGTGCAACCCGAGAAAGCATTCTCACCAATACTCGTAACACTATTCGGGATAGTGATAGAGGCGAGGGAAGAGCAACCCTCGAAAGCCCTATTCCCAATGCTCGTAACGCCACTGCCGATAGTGGCAGAGGTGAGGGAGAAGCAATGAAAGAAAGCCAAATTTCCAATGCTCGTAACGGTGTTGGGGATGACTGTGTTTTGACATCCAGCAATAAGCGTGTTGGTCGCTGTCTCGATAATTGCGTTGCAGTTCTCGCGGCTATCGTAGGTGGTATTACCTGGTTCTACCACGATAGAAGTGAGGGAGCGGCAAGCAGCGAAAGCCGCTTCTCCAATGCTCGTAACGCTATTAGGGATGGTGATAGAGGTGAGAGATTCGCAAGACCAGAAAGCATGATACCCAATGCTCGTGACGCTCTCTGGGATAGTAACAGAGGTGAGGGAGCTGCAATCATCGAAAGCCGCTTCTCCAATGCTCGTGACGCTATTAGGGATGGTGATAGAGGTGAGGGAGCAGCAAGTAACAAAAGCATACGCTCCAATGCTCGTGACGCTCTTCGGGATAGTGATAGAGGTGAGAGATTCGCAAGACCAGAAAGCCTCCTCTCCAATGCTCGTAACTGGACCATCGAAGGTGATGACACCTTGGCCGTCCTTGTACTCGTTGCTTACGATATTTGCGCCGAAGACATCGGTTTTATTTGGAGTGACGGTACTGCCATCGGTGGAGGTATAGGTGATCTGCCAAGTTGGGTCGATAGGCTCTGAGCAATCTTCCTCAAAGAAGATAATATGTAACACCCAATCTGAATCCTCATACGCCTCCTTGGTACCGCATGGTATATTGGCAGTTCTCACTTTTGTAGAGAAAATATCTAATCCTATACTAGGTGGCGTTGTTGCCTTTATATGGATCGTTTTAATGTTGTTGCAACGTGCGAAAGCCTCCCCTCCAATGCTCGTAACGCTATTAGGGATCGTGATGGAGGAGAGGGAGGTGCAACCATTGAATGCATCAGCCCCAATACTTGTGACGCTATTAGGGATTGTAATAGAGGTAAGGTAGTAGCAACCATAGAAAGCCCAATCTCCAATACTCTTGACACTACTAGGGATACTCGTGTCTGAACAACCCGCAATAAGTGTGTTGGTCGCTTTCTCGATAATTGCGTTGCAGTTCTCGCGGCTATCGTATATGGGATTACCAGCTTCTACTACCATAGAGGTGAGGGAGTGACAAGAACTAAAAACTGCGTTTCCAATACTCGTGACTCCACTGCCGATAGTCACAGAAGTAAGATAGTAGCATTCTCTAAAAGCATTCATTCCTATGCTCTCAACACTATTAGGGATACTAATGGATCTTAAGCCAGAGTTAAAGAACGCCTGTAATCCAATGCTTGTTACACTATTTGGGATTGTAATGGATTCGAGGGAGGGGCAATCCGCGAAAGCATTCTCTCCAATGCTTGTTACGCTAGTAGGGATAGTAACAGAGGCGAGAGAAGAACAATACCAAAAAGCACTCGTACCAATACTCGTAACACTATTAGGAATGACGACAGAAGGGAGGGACTCGCAACTCTTGAAAGCCCTCTCTCCAATGCTCGTAACGCTATTAGGAATCGTGATAGAGGTGAGGGATTTGCGACTATTGAAAGCCTCCTCGCCAATGCTCGTAACTGGACCATCGAAGGTGATGACACCTTGGCCGTCTTTGTATTCGTTGCTTACGATATTTGCACCAAAGACACCGGTTTTATTCGGTTTGACGATATTGCCATCTGTGGAGGTGTAGGTGATTATCCAATCGTTATTAATCCACTTGGCGTAGAGTGTGCCTGTAGTCTCGGCATTGATAGTAGTCACCTTCTCGCCAGAGAAATCGGCATTGGTGTACCAACCAGCGAATGTATAGCCCTCTTTGTATGGAGCGTTGAGAACAAACTCCTCTGTTGGATTGGTCGGATTCGCAAAACCACTCTTCCAATATGGTTGATAAGCCTCTACAGTGCTTACACCACATATAGTATAATCAGCAGAAATTGGCCAACTTGTGCGCATGCCATCAATAAAGAAAGCTTGCAAGTTGTAACGCAAGAAAGATGCATCAGAAGAAGGCAATGTTTGACCTTGCTCAGTACATTTAGCATCCATGTAGGTTACCAACCACTCGAATTTTTCCTTGAAATTCTCATCTGCGATGAAGTCCAATGCCATACCATATGCCAATGTAGGAATACCCTTAGCAACATCCGCCTTGAGGGTACTCAAGTCACCCCAAGTCTTTGAAGTACCACTAAATGTATTCCACAATGCATTCAACTCGTTGTACATTGCTTGTGGGGTTTCCCATTCGCTTTGTACACCGCCGTTGAGGACGTAAGTGATTGCAGCTGATGCTGGTGGACAATCTCCCACAAAACCACCGACTTGCCTTGCCCATGCGGATGATTCGTATGTAGCGAGGGTTCCGCAAGGGATGTGGCAGACAGGAGAAGATGCAAATACATTCTCTCCTAATGCAGGTGGAGTAGTTGCTTCTACGTATATCGTATCGAGAGAAGAACATTTATCGAACGCCTTTTTTCCAATGCTAGTAACGCTTTCAGGGATAGTAATGGAGGCTATGGAGGAGCAACCATAGAAAGCACTATTACCTATATTCGTAACGCTTTCAGGGATAGTGATGGAAGTGAGGGAGGAGCAATCATAGAAGACCCACTCACCGATGCTCGTAACGCTATTAGGGATCGTGATAGAGGTAAGGGAAGAGCAAGCATGGAAAGCCTCCTTTTCAATACTCGTAACGCTATTAGGAATGGTGAGAGAGGTAAGGGAGGAGCAACCATAGAAAGCAGAACTACTTATACTCTTGATGCTATTAGGTATTGTAATAGAGGCAAGTGAGGAGCAATTATAAAAAGCCATCTTTCCTATACTTGTTACGCTATTAGGGATAATAGTTTTTTGGCAACCAGCAATCAAAGAGTTTGTGGCTTTCTCAATAATCGCATTGCAATTGTTGCGACTGTCGTAGGTAGCATTTTCACTATCCACAACGATTGATTCAATGGAGTGACTGGAAAAAGCTCTAACTCCAATATGTGTTACGCTACTAGGAATCGTGATTGACGTGAGGGAGGAGCATCCAGTGAAAGCCTCGTCTCCTATGCTTGTTACACTATTAGGGATTGTGATTGAGGAAAGAGCAGCGCAAAAATCAAAAGCATTATCTCCAATGCTCGTTACGCTATTGCCAATAGTAACGGTAGTAAGAGAAGCGCAAAGAGTAAAAGCGCCATCTCCAATGCTCGTTACGCTATTGCCAATAGTAACGGTAGTAAGAGAAGCGCAAAGAGTAAAAGCGCCATCTCCAATGCTCGTTACTGGACCATCAAAGGTAATCGTACCTACTCCATTCTCATATATATTGCTGACGATATTAGCACCGAAGACATTGGTTTTGTATGGCTCAACGACATTGCCATCGGTAGAGGTATAGAGGATTTGCCATGTTGGGTCGATGGTTGGAGCATTTTCTTGCCATTGGGCATACAACGTACCTGTCCAATTAGCAGGGATAGTAGTTAAAGGTGAACCCGCAAACTCGGCATTATCATACCAACCAAGGAACTCGTATCTAGATGGATGAACAGGAGCTGGCAAGGTATATGCGCTGGTCACATAAGTAGGCAACAACACCGCACCGTGTGCTATTTGGTATGCAGTTCCCCATTTAGATGGTTGACCAGCGATAGAAAAATCAACGGTATAGGTAGAATTGGTGCCTGCACTAGCCGTAAGGAAAGCAACTATACTATATCGCCAATGCGCATCTGTTCCAGCTAGTAGAGCAGTTTGAATAGTAGTATTGCTTGCCGATTTCGAAATAATGTAATCACGCAACCACGTCCAATCAGCAACTGGATCATTCATCATATTGTAAACAAGATTACTACCACCTTCCTCTTTAGAGCCATAGTACAAGAAGTTGGTTATTTCGCGTGTTGTCGCTACCGCCGCACCAAAATAACTATTGTAGTCATTCTTGAATTGTGCTTCTAAAGTAGTTAAACTGGGCACTTCTACGGTAACTGTATTAACCTCGCCACCATTTAGTTCCCATATGATTGTTTCAGGATTAGGTGTAGTACCAGCACCTGAATCATTGCTATAGACAGCAGCAGTATGCTCTACGCCAAAGCGGTCGTAAGCACATACGGCGATATCATTCATATTAGTATCTATTCCGCTGATATCCATACTATTGCCATAGATCACTCCTTGCAAATAGGCTGGATCATTCTTTGCTGTACTCCATGCCGTTCCTTTAGGATACACATACACCGTAAAGCGCTCCGCCGTAGCATGTTTCCATGTGAGGGTGGTGCCTGATATTGTAAGGTTGGTTGGAGCAGATAAAGCAGTTTTTGACTTCCAATCCATAGGTGGTGTGAGAGCATTGGTGGCAAACCTCGAAGTCATCAAGTCTTTATCCATTGTCAGGTACGCATCTGTATCAAAGAATACCGATCCTGTATAACCAGATGAAAGATTACTGCGATTGGCATCAATTTCCGCTTGGATTTCAGATACAGCGGAGTTACTACTAATACTTTGGCTTGAGAAGAAATGCACCTTTTTGCCATTTGTCAACTGGTTGGAGAAGTGCTCACACACATCTTTTGCCCACCATTGGCAGAGCTTGTTATAATTTTGACCAGTAGAAGTAGTTGGCCAATATAATTGTGGGTTGATATAATCCACGTAGCCATTCTTCACCCATTCCACAGGATTACATGCCTGTTCATCATAATCGTCCAATCCAGAAATACCACTTGGCAAAGCGATACCATATGCTTGTGCTACTTTGGTTTGGGTAGTCCAAATACCAAAAGTACCCATACCAAAGCGTACCCATGGCTTTTTAGCCTGAATGCGATCGTACAATTCCTTTAGGAACACATCTACATTGCTTCTGCGCCAATCGTCATCGGTATAACCATCTTGATTCACATCCACTACGTTTGCAGGTTTGTGCAATGCCTTAGATGCAGCATCTTCGGTAGTAGTACCACCATATGGATAGAAATAGTCGTCCATTACAATACCGTCGATATCGTAATTGCTAATGATCTCCATCAATACATTCAACACGTATTCACGTGCCTCTGGATAGCCAGGGTCTATGATTTGTCCCGAAAACGAACCATTATTGTATTGTATAATCCATTGACCTGCATTTTTTTTCACAAGATCATTCGCATCCAAAGTGCCAGCACTGGTTACGCGAAATGGATTCACCCATGCGTGCAACTCCAGACCACGTTTGTGTGCCTCTTCGATAGCAAAAGCCAATGGGTCATAACCTGGATCTTTGCCACGAGCACCTGCTAATTCAGCAGCCCAAGGTTCGTAGCTCGACTGGTAGAACGCATCCGATCGACCACGTACTTGGAAACAAACAGCATTCATATTACCTGCTTGCAATCGGTCAAAAATAGCAATCAGGGAATCTTGCTGTTGCTTACGTGTGGTGGCATTCGTCACTCTCGTTTTGGGCCAGTCATTGCCCCATGCGGTAGTTAGCCACGTAGCACGAAACTCGTGCTTGGGATTGGTAGCCCCCATACTCAGATACGTCAAACAGAGCACAACACAAAGTGTAAAGATCTTTTTCACTAAATTTGGTATTTTGTAGTTATTATTAGCATCTATTTCGCCATTTTACACAAATAGCGCGCAAAATTACTACAAAAAACGCACATATGCAAGTAAAATGAGTTTTTTTTCAAAAAAATGGCAGGAAACGTGAGAACTGAAAACTGAAAAGTGAAAACGGGAAGCCGCCACCGATGGACATCGCAGTAGCAACGAAGTGGTTTCGAGGGGTAGCGTCAGCAAAAATTACGCCCACAGATAGGGCACAACAATGCCACAGATGTGCTACAGTGGTCGCGAAATGGTCGCGTAGCCCGAAGAAAACTTGTAATACAGAATTTGCAAATATGTAAAATTATTAGTAACTTTGCAGCAAATATACAAAATTGGCATTATGGAGTATCGTTTTTCAGGAAAGAGTGGCTTGCAGTTGCCACTGGTATCACTGGGCTTATGGCATAACTTCGGCAGCGAAGATCCAGCAGATGTAGCACGCGCCATGCTATTGCACGCATGGGATAAAGGCGTGACACATTTCGACATCGCCAACAACTACGGTCCTGCACCAGGCACCGCAGAAATCACCTTCGGCAAAGTACTGCGTGAGGATTTAGCCAGCCATCGCGATGAGATGGTGATCTCCTCTAAAGCAGGCTATTGGATGTGGGACGGTCCCTACGGCAATGGCGGTTCGCGCAAATATATGATAGCATCGTGCGACCAAAGTTTGAAGCGTACCGGATTGGAGTATTTCGACATCTTCTATTCGCATCGCTATGACCCGCAAACACCTATCGAAGAGACCATGCAAGCATTGGTGGACATCGTGCGAGCAGGCAAAGCATTGTATGTGGGAATAAGCAACTATCCTGCTGATAAACAGAAAGAAGCATATGATTATCTGCGTGCTGCACATGTGCCTTGCGTGATTAGTCAATACAAAGCCAACATCATCTTCCCAGAGACCTTGCACGAGAACTTGCCCGTAGCTACAGAAAATGGTTCGGGCTTTATCTGTTTCTCGCCTCTGGCGCAAGGATTATTGACCGACCGCTATCTCAATGGTATCCCAGCTGGTAGCCGTGCAAGCAAGAACGTCTTCCTCCGTCCAGAGCAAGTGACCGACGAAGCCGTAGCACGCGCACAGCGCTTGGGTGCTATCGCCGCTGAACGCGGACAGACATTGGCGCAAATGGCCATCTCATGGCTACTGGCACAAGATGTGACGAGCGTGATTGTAGGCGCAAGCAGCGTCAAGCAATTGGATGATAACCTACAGGCGATCAATAATATACAGTTTACAGAAGAGGAAATGAGATTGATTAGGTGAGAGGTGAAAGGTTAGAGGTTAGAGGTTAAAGGTTGGAGGTTAAAGATTAGAGGTTAAAGGTTGGAGGCGAGGGGTATGCAAATCAACGAATTGCAACAGCTATTTGGCATGCATCCGGAATTGGATGTAT
Organism: Paludibacteraceae bacterium; assembly: GCA_017546705.1. Classification (GTDB taxonomy): domain Bacteria; phylum Bacteroidota; class Bacteroidia; order Bacteroidales; family Paludibacteraceae; genus Colicola. The sequence continues at coordinate 3,460 of JAFYSB010000006.1, read as the reverse complement.
TGACGCAAGAATTGAGTAAAAAGGGGAATAAACACCTTTTACTCAAGGGGTTGCATGCCTCTGCGAGGGCATTCATATTAAACGCATTAGTCTCTCGGCTACATACACACAACAAAGGCAACGTATGTTTCATCGTCCTTGATAATGCGGATGACGCCCAATACTTATATGCTGACCTACGGACACTTGGCAACGAAAACGAAGTGTACTACTTCCCTACTCTACATCGTCGCCGTCAAGGAGGTATCGACGAGGCAATGGCTGTACAGCGAACGGAAGTATTGACGACATTGTTGGGAACAAGGAAGCAGGAATCAGGAAGTAGGATACATAAACCAATCATTGTGACATACCCCGAAGCTTTGGCGGAAAGTGTACCTCAACCCGATTCGCTTCAAGGCAAGACCATCACCCTCTCTGTAGGCGAGGAAATAGCCATCTCGCAACTTATAGAAATGCTCCTGGAACTTCATTTTCAGCGAGTGGATTTCGTATATGAGCCAGGACAATTTGCTGTGCGCGGAGGAATAGTAGATATTTATAGTTACGCACATGATATTCCTTTTCGAATAGATTTCTTCGGTGATGAGATAGACTCCATTCGCGAGTTTGAATTAGAAACACAACTCTCACAAAATAAGGTAGATAGGATGGATATCGTATCTGCCAACTCCAACGATGGCATAGAGACCTTGATTATTGACTATTTACCGCAAAACATTTTGTGGATAAGCAATGATTTTTCACTGGTTCGCTATAAATATGAAGGTACTGTTACCAATCAAGATACCACATTATTGACCAAAGCCATCGAACAAAGTGCTACCATCGAAATCGGGAACAAATCTACCTTTAATCAACACGACACCATCACCTTTGACACCCTACCTCAACCTACTTTCAACAAGCATTTTGACCTGCTTACGGATGATTTGAACGAACGTATCAAGGAGGGGTACCGCATCTATATTCTTGCTGAGCAAGTCAAGCAAACCGACCGACTCAAATCCATATTCGAAGATATTGCTCACAATCAAAACACCACTCCCATCTCCTTCACCGCTGTCAATAGCACCTTGCATGAGGGATTTATCGATCGTGGTGCCAAGATTTGCTGCTATACCGACCATCAGATATTTGAGCGCTATCACCGCGTGACCATGCGCTCGGAGAACGCACGTCGCGGTAAAGCGATTATGACATTGAAGGAGATCAACCAATTGCAAGTAGGTGATTATGTGGTACATGTGGATCACGGAATAGGTCAGTTTGCGGGTTTGGTAACCACCCACTTCAATGGTCGCTCGCAAGAAACTATCAAATTGGTCTATCGCAACAACGACACCATCTTTGTCAGTATCCACAACTTGCATCGTATAGCTAAGTACAAAGGTAAAGATGGTAGTACTCCCACCATTTCGCGTCTCGGTTCGGGTGCTTGGGAGCGCATGAAAGAGCGCACCAAAGACAAAGTGAAGGAGATTGCACGCGATTTGATTCAACTGTATGCTACCCGCAAACAGCAAGCTGGATTTGCTTTTTCTCCCGACGGATATATGCAGCACGAGCTGGAGGCATCCTTCCTGTATGAAGATACTCCAGACCAAGCGAAAGCCACCTTAGATATCAAGCACGATATGGAAAGCAAGATGCCTATGGACCGCTTAGTGTGTGGTGATGTGGGCTTTGGTAAGACCGAAGTGGCGATGCGAGCTGCATTCAAAGCAGCTACAGACGGCAAACAGGTGGCGGTATTAGTACCTACTACCGTATTGGCATTGCAGCACTACAACACCTTCAAAGAGCGTTTTCGTGATTTCCCCGTGCGCGTGGAATATATTAGTAGGGGCAAGACTGCCAAACAAGTCAAAGAACTATTAGCGGACTTGAAAGATGGTAAAATTGATATCTTGATAGGGACACACAAGTTGGTCGGCAAACAAGTGGCATGGAAGGATTTGGGGCTACTGATTATAGACGAAGAACAGAAATTTGGTGTAGCAGTCAAGGAGAAACTCAAGGCGCTGCGCACCAATGTGGATGTACTTACCTTGACCGCTACTCCTATTCCACGAACGCTACAGTTCTCGCTCCTCGGAGCACGCGACCTGAGTGTCATTACTACTCCCCCACCCAATCGCTATCCTGTTCAAACAGAGCTAATTACGCTGGATGATGAGGACATCATCAAGGAGGCTATACAATTGGAGATGCAGCGCAACGGACAGATCTATGTGGTATGCAACCGCATAGAGATGTTACCTCGCATCGAGCAGCGCATCCATCGCCTCTATCCAGAAGCACGCACCATCATAGCCCACGGACAAATGCCTCAAGGTGAAATGGAAAAAGCATTGGAAGATTTTATCAACTACGATTACGATATCCTAATTTCGACTACCATCATCGAATCGGGAGTAGATATCTCCAATGTCAATACCATCATCATCCACTCGGCGCAACACTATGGTTTATCCGATTTGCACCAACTGCGTGGACGTGTAGGTCGCTCCAACCGCAAGGCATATTGCTATCTCATTACTCCTGATAGAGAACTACTCACATCCGACGCTCGCCGCAGATTGGATGCATTGACGACCTTCGCCGAACTGGGTGCAGGTTTCCAATTGGCGATGCAAGACTTGGATATTCGCGGTGCAGGCAACATGTTGGGCTCTGAGCAAAGTGGATTCATTGCCGACTTGGGTTACGATACTTACCAACGCATCCTCAACGAAGCCATGCAAGAGTTGAAAGATGAGTTGCAACTGGATCTATCCTTTGGTATCGAACAAACCACCCGCCAGAGTGATGAAAAATTATGGTGCAACGATAGCCAACTGGAAAGCGACTTATCACTCGGATTTCCAAGCACTTACATCGAAAATATTGCCGAACGTATCAGTTTATACCGCGAATTAGATAGTCTGCCTAACGAAGACGCTCTTCTCGAATACCAAAAGCGCTTGATCGACCGATTTGGTCAATTACCCGAGGAGGCAGAGCAACTGCTGAATGTGGTGAGATTGCGATGGCTGTGCTGCAAATTGGGTATAGAAAAAGTGATACTCAAGCAAGAGCGACTGAGCTTGTACTTTACCACCAAGAGCGAGAAATATTGGCAATCAGATACATTCGGCAAAATCATTGAGTTTATCTACTCGCGTCCTCAACGCTGCCGTATGGTAGAAGACAAAGATCGACAAGGCAAACCAACTGGTAAACGCTATGCCGTAATCCAACAAGTAAAAACGATTACGGGTGCCCTGACTATCCTGAGCAAAATGCGTGGAGAATAACATTTTTTCAAAAAAAATTACAGGGCAACCGCATCAAAATTTTGTTAACTCCCTGCGAATGACACAGATTAGAGAGATGCTTCGATCTTCGTAAAAACAGCAGCGTAAAATGATATAATCAACTGATTTTCTTAGTATTAAACCTTTCGTATTTAAAATAT
>JAFYSB010000053.1 GCA_017546705.1 Paludibacteraceae bacterium | reverse complement strand
GCCGGCAACCCCAACGAGCCAAGCGAGTTCTTTGTTGCAAGGCCGTTCTGACGAGTCCAAGACTGTGCTTGACTTGCTCCACTCTTTGGGCGTTGAGGACGACATGATCATGTTTGATAATTTTGGCGGATAAATCCACCAAAATAAAACGCCTTCGGCTATCAAGAGAAACGATTATACAATTGGATGCCTTGATAGCTGCAAGACGAATAAAAATACACGCGCACCTACGTGCGCGTGTATTTATTATGTATGGTGTGTTTGGAATCCATTTTCTGGCTTCGACGACATCATCCTTCATTGTCTGAGGGACATTTCTTGGGCCGCTTACGCGTTGGGGGAGAAATTCCTTAGTCCGCTCGTCCCTCGCGCGTTTTTTATAAGGAGTCCGCTATCGCGTGTTTTAGCAACTTTCGACTACCAAAACAATCTGTGCCTTTCGGCGCAGCATCTACTCTCGCAGATGCGTTTCTTTGTTTATTGTTCCCGTATCTCATGCGGTGCTTTTCCATAAAAAAGCACTTTTCTTAAGATTTTCATCTCTTTTACCTCTCTTATACCTTGCCTTCTTCCGCCGAGAGAAGAGCGGGAGATGACCGAGAGAACAACGGCACAACTCCCCGCCAACAAAAAGTGCTGTTTGTTAATATTTGCCATCGCCATTTGCTGTTTAGTGCTCGCGGCTATCCCCGCGAGTTCTCTTTAGTTCCCTTCCGGTCTCCTTCCTCTCTGCTATTATGCTCTCGCGGTTCCGCCCGCGAGATTTCCTCGCCTTTAAACCTTAAACTTTAAACTGCGCTTTGCGCAACTCCCCACCTCTACACCATACTCTTTACGCCCTCCACTATAAAAATTACCTCCAAAGTGATTTTTATTTGCATATCTCCCAAAAATTCACTATCTTTGCACCCGTAATTAGCCCACGCCTTGGGATTATGTCTTTCGGGTAGGGCAATTGCAGACATAATAAGGCGTCAAAAAGCGCTATGTAGTTGGCTAATTGGAATCTCGCAAATTTCATTATTCACCCAACACATTGCAGCATTTGATGTCCTCGGGATATGTATCCTTAGTTATCCACGCGCCTATAAGGCGCGCGTGTATGCTTACATATCGGCGTGGGCTTCGGTGTTGCTTGTTCGGGTGAAAAGGCAATGCGAGAGCCTCAATTAGCGGAACAGCAACAGTGCAGGTCCCGCTTTTTTATGCTACTTAATCACGAGCCACACGACAAACACGCATGCACACCGCGGATACACATATCACCTCAATGTCCGACCAAGAAATCGTTCGTGCCATTCTCAGCAAGGATGAGCGCATTACGCGCATGTTCTTCTACCACAAGTGCTACCCACTTTTCAAGTCCTATTTCGACAACTACTACACCGACTGCGAATCCTGCACCGAGTTCATCAACGAGATCTACCTCTACCTGATGCTTCCTAATGCCGACACCCAGCAGTCCTACCTGCAAGGCTTCACTTTCCGCTGCTCTCTCACCAATTGGCTGAAAGTGGTCACTCAGAGCTATTGCTATCAACTTTTCCGCAAGAAAGGCGATACTATACAAGAAAATTTTGACGACACCGAAAGGTTTGACACCGTGAGCGACTCTATAGATATAGAAAGCTCAGTTTTTGATGCCGCAGATTTGCAATTGGTGCTGCAATCCATGCCCAACCCTCGCTATCGTGAGTTGATTCGCTTGAGGTATATAGAGGAACTACCCAACGAAGAGGTGGCGCAACGCTTAGAAATGTCGCTTGACAATTTCTACAACAAGCACTATTTTGCAAAGAAACAATTTTTAACTGCACTTAAAAAGGAGGGATTAATATGAGCAAACTAAAGATTACTCCAGATATAGCAGAATTGATGGGTACCTATATGGAAGGCGGATTTCTCACCAGCGAAGAACTGCAAATCGTTCATAGTGTGATGAACGAGGATTTCATGTCCCATCACTTGGACATTGATCCCATCATCGACGACACCCAACTCTCTGCCATATCCCCTATAGATATCGATGTGGCTGTAGGCACTAATCTGCTCTCTGCTGCTTTCGCTATAGATACGATTGACCATTTCACCCAAGATACTATGCTTCAAGATTCAATCATCGGAGATGTTACTCCTTTCCCAGACTTGGATTCTGGCGACATTATTCAGCAACAAAACGACACATGCGCCATCAAGTCGCAGCAAATCATTCTGCACACTTTCGGCATTGATGTGCCAGAGTCTCAACTGACCATGGAATCCATCCAGCGCGGTTACTACACTCCTGGCTATGGTTCTGACGCTTCACTTGTCGGCGAACTACTGGAGGATCACGGCGTAGGTGTCCATAGTCGTGATAATGCTACAGTCTATGATCTTGCACATGAGTTAGCACAAGGGCACAAAGTCATTGTCGGGGTCGATGCCGATGAACTATGGCGTCCATCTTTCTTCAACGACCTCTTTGGCGAGCAAGCCAACCACGCGCTTATTGTCACAGGCATTGATACTTCCGACCCTAATGATATACGCGTCATTTTGACTGACCCAGGCACTGGCGATGTGGCTCGCTCTTACCCTATGGCGCAGTTTTTAGACGCTTGGAGCGACTCCTCTTGTATGATGGTCGCTACTGATGAGGCTCCAGCTCTCACCTATGACAATGGCACTTTCAACCACGAGATGATCAATTTCGACTATATCGAGGGTCATATCCCTTATGTCGGCAATGTGCCTTACGACCTCTTTGCGGAGACAATGGTGCCTCAGTTCGATGACTATTTCAATCAGCATCTCAGCGAACTGACCTCTCCTGCCGATTTCGGCGATGTCTTTGCTCACATGGAGCACACCTTCGATTCCTGCAGCGATTGGTTAGCCACCAATCAAGCAGATTTCGACGATGACAATTTTGACGATATGTTTAACGATATATTATTTTGAGAACCATGAATGTAATAGAATTAGAAAAACAAGTTCAGTCTATAAGACTTTCTTTGCAAGGGATATACCAACAAATCAAAACACACAAAAGTTCCTTTCTTCCTTCTCCTGATGCTTCTGTAATAGGCGCAGGTGAGTATATCCAGCAAGAGCAATACGATGTGGTTGTATGTGGACAATTCAAGAAAGGTAAATCGTCTTTCATTAATGCGCTTTTGGGAGAAGAAGTATTACCCGTTGCAACAGAAGTTGCCACTGCACAAGTATTCCGTGTCATCAATAGCGACACTGAGGACTATAATCTTGTTTTCAACAATGGAGAACGATTGCCTATTGCTAAAACTGATTTAGCCAAGTATGGTTCCCAAGTAGAAGCAGACTTGCTAGGAAGCCCTGCTTTTAAGGACAAACAGATTGATTATATCGAAGTAAAGCATCCTATACCATTCTTACCCAAATCCATTGCATTAGTTGACACTCCTGGATTTGGTGCATTATATGCCGCCCACGAGCAAATTACTCGCAACTACCTCAAGAAAGCTGCTGCTGTGATTTTCATTACTGATCCAGAGAATCCTATCACTACCGTGCAAAAGGACTTCGTAGAGACTGCTCTTAAGCAAACCAAGCAAATTCTCTTTATCCTAACCAAGATGGATAACTACAACGCAGACTACATCCGCACAATAGTAAATGAGAACCAACGAATCCTTGCTCCATTGGCACCTCAAACAGCGACTAAGCAAATTCAATTCTACCCAATGTCAAGCAAGGTGCTCAATTTGGCTACTAAAATGAAGAACGACAAGTTGGTGGAAAAAAGTCAGTTTGATGTTGTAAAAGAGGCGCTACTAAAGCTTATTTATAATACGGTCGGTTTTGATATCAATGTACAGGTATTCAATACTTTTAATCACTATTACAATCGTGTTAGTAAAGCATTAGACGAATTGCACACTTCTGCCTCCCAACCAGGTAAAGCCAAAGAATTAGCAGAACAAAAACGAAAGATGCAACAGGATTTTGCAGCCGAATGGGGTAACTCAAGTGCCAAACAACAAGAGATAATGGCAGAAATCGAGGAACAAATTGTTGGTCTTCGAAATTATGCTAATGACATGTTGTCAACCAACCACCATATATATGACAACATGCTCAAGAGGATTGAAGCTTTAGATAGCAACAAAGAGGCAGACCAATTGGCAAATAGTATGTCCTATGAATTACAACAAACATATGCCAATCATTGGAAAGACTTAGTTGAAGACTGTCAATACAGTATCGATAATATCTTGTCTAAATTCAATGCTCGTCTTGGTGCGGTAGATGCAGAAGGAGCATCTGTCCATATTGAATCTTACCAGCCTAAAAAAACAGGATTTGCAGGACACATGAATAATTTCCGCAATGGATATATGACAGGTTCGTTAGTCTCTGGATTAGGATTGGGTGTAACGATTGGTGCCGCAGCAGTATGCCCACCCGCCGCACTAGTTATTCTTATTGCAGGTGGTGTCGCGTCTCTGTTAGGTGGTGTCTTCGCAGGATTCTCTGTGGGCAAAGAGAATAAACTAAATCAGAAAAAACAAGAATTAAAAGCGCACCTCTCTAATTGCTTGCAACAAGCATATTCGGATATTATCCGACGACCTACACACGGAAATTTGACCGAGTTGCAAAATGCTGAAAGAATTTTAAGGGAAGCTGGCAAAACAGCTGTCGCATCGTTATATGCACAGCACAAAGAGAATATTGACCGCCAGGTTCAGTTATTGGACGGACAATTGCACGCAGATGCAGAAACTCGTCAAAGAAAATTGCAAGAGATTGAAGCAGCTAAACAAGTATGGATACCTGTTTATAATTCACTCAAATCAGTTAAGGAACAATTAGTAATTTTAGAGAAATCTAATGAGTAACATTACATTTGATACGGATAGTGTAATTGGTGTTGATTTTGGCACTTCATTTAGTTCAGCTTCTCGATTGAACCCTGAAACCAATACACCAGAAATCATTACCTTCATTGATAATGGTTTAGCTCAAATACCTTCCATCGTATTTATAAATGACAAAGGAGGTATTGATGTGGGACATCTTCCAATGCTCCAGTTAGAGCGCTTATCCCATTATGACCCAACGACAAAGCAGAAGATTCTGTCTCATACACTGCGAGAGGTGAAACGGCTAATGAAACCCGACGGAGAATTCCTCGGACATTCGCATGTTGATATCATTGCAGCTATTCTTTCTAAAATCAAACAGCAGTGCGAGGCATCAAGTCGCTTTAGCAAACCCATTAACGGCATAGTCCTAACTCATCCAGTTGAGTTTGAAGACTGGCAGGTAGATATGTTGCGAGAGGCAATCCAAAAAGCAGGTTTTACTAAGCATGAATTTGTTAAGGAACCCGAAGCAGCAGCTTTGTATGCTATTAAAAGTGGTATTCTCGATGAGAATGCGAGAGGAGTATTAGTGTATGATTTTGGTGGCGGTACATTCGATGTCGCCTATTTATATAAGGAAGCAGATGGTACCCTTAGCAGAAAAGTTGCATCTCGTGGAGATGCTCATTGTGGAGGTGGCGACATTGACCGTTTGTTGTATGGAGATTGGGATAAATTCGTAAAGGAAAATTTCAACCGTTCTCTCTCGCCAAACAAGCGCATAATGGATTTAGAGTTCCTACGCGAGTGTGAGGAGCAGAAGAAAATGCTATCTAAAGTCCAATCAATGCCTTGTAATGAATTGTTGCCTTCTACAGATGGAAGTTTCATCACGGCACAACGTACCATTACGCGCCAAGAACTCAACACCTTGATAGAGTCTCTAATAGATAAAACCATAAACAAAACCCGTTTAATAATTGATGAGGTAAAGGCACAAAAATTACCGTTGGACAGCATTATCCTCATTGGAGGTAGTTCTCGTATTCCTCTGGTAACTGAGAAATTAAAAGCGCTTGTTGGTCCGGATGTAGAGATTCGCTCTACAGGTCTTGTAGATGTTGCAGTTGCTTTAGGTGCATTATATTCGTTGAATGTTCCTATTAAAGACTCAACAGCACCAGAACCACCTGCGGCACCCAAACCCACAAAACATTTCTGCACAGATTGCGGAAAAGAGGTTTGGTCAAACCAAAAGTTCTGTATTCATTGTGGTCATCCCAATTATTCCTATAAAGCATGAGCATAGAAGAACAAACATATAATCTGCTGAACAAAACTCTAGAAGTAGTACAGGCACTTCCCGAGGCTACTAAATGGATTAGTTTGATCACTGATCTCAAAAGCCAAGTGGACAAACCTTGTACACTGGCAATTGCAGGTGCACAAAATGCAGGTAAGAGTTCTTTCTTGAATGCATTCTTAGGCAAGAAACTTGCAAAAGTAGGCGATGCCGCTACAACAGCCACCATCAATAAATTCCGCTATGGTACTCCTAAGGATCCTAATCGTCCTGTTTTAGTTCATTGGAGTGATGGACACGTTACAGAAGAAGCACTGTCTTTTATGGATTCGTTACAAGGTAAGGATGAGGAAACATTAAGTAAGGCGGAAAATATTGACTTTTTAGAGTATATCCTAAATGACCCCGCATTGGAAGATTTGATATTGGTAGACACTCCTGGCACTTTGGCTGTAACCGAGGGTGATGGAGAGGGACACCAAAAAAGAATTGACCGCTATTATAAACTTAATCAGAAACATCACGAAGAATCCCAACGCCAAACACGTGATGCAGATGCTGTGATTTATGTAGTGCGAGGTGTTGCGGGTAAAACAGACAAAGATTTCTTGGATGCATTCCGGGAGACTACTTTAGGAGGATCATCATTGGATGCACTTGGCGTAATGACCAAGATGGATGTGGAAGAAGCTATTTGGAATCGCAGAAAAGAGCAAGCTGCTTATGTCGCACGAAGTCTAAAAGATCAGTTATTTGATGTAGTACCCGTTTCAGTAATGATTTGGGAGTGCACCATGCGCCATGCAAATAGTTTTGCACGATGGCAGAAAGCAATAAAATCTGTTCCTTCCAAAGAAGAGTTGGATATGATTCTAACGGATAAAGACATATTCTTGATGGAAGATATCAATACTTACATGCCACATGATCTATGTGTAGAAATCCATGATACATTGATGCAAGATGGTGCATATTGGTCATTACCTCGTACTATTTTGCATGCTTTGTACGAAGCTCCTACTCCAGAAGATGCGATTGCAGAACTCAAGGATGGAGCTAACATGGAGAACCTGCGCAAGATTATTCAAGAGCATTTCTTTGAGCGTAAAAAATCCATCCATTGTACCAAGATCCTTCACGAACTCAAGCGAGTAATAGATGATCTGTATCGTAATGCACTCCATAATGCAGAACGAGCAAGCAGAAAAAGCGATGCGTGGATTAAGGAGGTGCAAAATTCTATTGGAGCAAAGAACCCAATAGTAGCAGAGGAGTTATTGGACTTTTTATCTAAAAACATTAGAACGTCAGCAGAGATAGAACGCTTGATAAAAGATCTAACCGATAATGTCAAACATCCTCTTGAACAAATGCTTCTTACCCATGAGGCTCCAAACGAAGATTATGCAATGCGCAAAGAATTAGAAAAGAATCGAGAGTTATGGGAAGAAGATGAATTTGAAGAGCTTTGGGAATTATTCGGTCCTAAAAGTGCCGAATATGTTGCATCAGTCAATCGCTCAGAGCGTCAGGCTTATTGGCAACAATTGGCAATGATGGCATTTGATACTAAGATTAGACAGACCGCAGAACACGCAGTTGAATTATACGGAAGAAGAAAATGAAAATACTGAGTTTAATAAAGAATCTATTAAGATTCAAATCACCTTACAAGCTTGAGATTGTAAAGGTAACACCGCAGCATGAAGAAATCGTTCCAAAGCAAGTAGAACCTATCATTAATGTACCTACAGATGAACGATTTGAGAAACTGGCTGAGCAAGTAGCGTCTTTGGTTAAGCATTATGATGCGATGGCTGATAAATTGGCAGATGACAATATGAAAGCGCTACTCGCAGATATGTCTAACCATCTCATTAATACACTCGTATTAGGAGGATGTGAACCAATAGCCGATGATGCCAAGTTTGATATGTCGCGACATATCCCAATTCCTTTTACCATTGTTGAGCAAGGCACTCCCATCCAATCTACCGTGCGCATAGGCGTTAAGTTAAACGGGAAGGTGTTAATACCTGCAAAAGTAAGAATATAATTTCAATCTAATAAAAATAATGTTGTATGAAAACATGTCCAAAATGCAATGCATCAATGCAAGATGATGTAAACTTCTGCACAGAGTGCGGTACTAAAATGAGTGAACCAAAAGAACAAACTAAAGTTTGTATTTCTTGCGGAGCAAATATACCATATGAAGCTCAATTTTGTCCAGAATGTGCTGCAAAACAAACTGAAGTGAATCAAGTAAAACAAATAGTTCTTGACGAAATTTCGAGAGAGAAGTTGCTTGAAACACTTTCCAATCTATCATCCTCAGAAGCAAGATTACTGATTGAGAAGTATATCATCAAAACCAATTTTTATCAACAGTTTGAAGCAGATTATATTAAATTTAAGAATAGAACTGCAAAAATGATAATAAAAAGTAATTGGGAAATTTATTTAGCTTCTGAAATTAGAGATCAAATAACTAATTTTGTAGATTGGTTTGTATATAGTAATAAGTTAGAACATAAAATTTTCTTGAAGAAAAGTATTTTATCCCTTAAAATGTGGTGCGCAACAATCGCTGTTCGTATTGGTCGCACTCATCAAGAATTTATCGAAATGTTGTCTAATCTTTAAAACTAGTCCTATGAAATTTTGTAGTAATTGTGGTCAGCAAAACGCTAAGAGTGCGAAGTTTTGTTTGAGGTGCGGAAATCCTTTTGAAGGACACAAACCTCAACAAACAAATTCCGTAAACAATTCTGATAATGATATAAAAATATCTGATAGAGATCTCCTCACTAATGCACTCACAACATATGAAGATGACTATTCAAAATTCAAGAAAAAATGGACGATTGTTATCTGTATCTCAATTCTTTTTTATTTATTTGGTAGTTTAGTGGCATACTTAGTTTATACATTACACTTCAAACCCAAATTTGAAAAGCAATTAGTAGAACGCTATAAGAAAGAAAATCACATATCATGAAATGCCCTAAATGTAATCACGAAAATGCAGACGGAGCAAAGTTCTGCTCAAACTGCGCTACGCAATTATGCCAAGTATGCCCCTCATGTAATGCAACAAACATTCCTGTAGAGGCAAAGTTTTGCCCAGTATGTGGTAACAAGTTGAATCTAATTGCAAAGGAGGAAGAACTAGTCAATGAGTGTGAACGATTATCTAAAGAAGAAAAACTATTAACCTTAGCGCTAGAGGAATATGCATATGAATATAAAAGATTCAAAAATATTTGGAAGGTTGGTATCATCCTATCTATCCCTTGCTTCTTTATTTTCAGTATTTTAATATGGTTTGCCTATACAAATTATTTTCGTCCTCAATATGAACTTAAGTTATTGAAAAAGTATAAAGAAAAGTATAAGTTACAATAAATATGGTGGCTATTGTAGTGGAGGTACACCTCTTCCCATTCCGAACAGAGTCGTTAAGCCCACTAACGCCGATGGTACTGCATTAGCGGGAGAGTAGGTCGCCGCCTGAGATTATATCCAGATAATATAAAGTAAACTTTAATTTTTTTTTAACATGAAAAAGTATTTGATTTTATGTTAGACTGGGCTTAAAAAGATTGCCCAGTCTGTAAGTTACCTCATAGGTAACCCCGTTTTTCTTAGTATTGTATCAATTCTGCTAACTTTGTTAGGTTTATCTTGGTCATGGGCGGCATTGCCGAGCATACTATTAGATTTATATCTAATTTACTAGCACATTTCCAATAAACATAAGGAGAACAATGTATAAGATGAAAGCATCTTTCCCGGCACCCTCTGCGGTGTCGGGTTCTTTTTTTACATTTTTTTCACATACAACCGAAAGATTTCCGTTTAGTTCATCATCTCTATATATGTAGTGACCCCATAATACTGCTGAACATGCAGACAGAGGTTACCTTTTGGATTTTATGGCACACATATATATGAACTCGTTAAATAAAGTATGATGAAAAAGATTCTTTTAGTTGCTGCTATCGCTATTGCAGTATTTTTCTTAGGTCGTGGTGCTTATTACATGATAAGCAATCTCACCTACACCCCTCAACAAGGAGATGTAATCTTTCATGTAAGTGAATCTTCACAAAGCGCTGCCATTAAATTGGGTACTTGGTCACGCTACTCACATTGTGGTCTGATTATCAAGAAAAACGAAAAACTCTATGTGCTTGAAGCAGAGAATGGTGTAGAACTAACTCCTATCCGCCAATGGCTTAAACGAGGTAAGATGTGCGACCATTATCGTGTGATGCGACTAAAGGATGAACAAAACCTAAACTTACCCTATCAACTGGGCGGACGATACGACCGTGCTTTTCGCTTCAACAATGGCAAGTATTATTGTTCCGAATTAGTATGGGAACTATACGGCAAGAACAACATCAATTTATGCTCACCCAAAGAGTTGCAAGACTATCACTTCCTCTACTTGCCTATGGTGCAAAAGCATATTAAAAGCCGTGGCTTTACGATGGAGCAGAAAGTTGTCGCCCCCGTTGACTTGGTTAAATCCAGCAAGTTAAAAACAGTTTCTTATGGATATGGCAAACCTCTATGGCTTTGAACCTAAGAAATTTATTTATGGCATACGTATATATATACCATAACCAACACATGCACAATTATTGATTATGAAATCTCCAAGTAAAATAACTTTAAGAGTATTCGCTGTTTTGCTTACCATTGTACTTATCAATGGCACTTATTGGCTCCTGTCGGATATACAGCAGAAAACATACGAAAAGTCCAAAACAACAAACCTGAACCTATACGAGAAATGCAGCATTTATTCGCTTCATTTGGGCATCTGTACTTTCGGATGGTTTGTTTCTCCTGAAACTACTCGTCAGCAAATTTGGTGTATGTTTCCGACCAATACTACTATTGTCAGACGAAGTAAATATTTCTCGGATGATGAGAAGATAAAATCGTTAATAGCCAAGTACCCTAATGCAACGATTAATAATCCTACATATGTAGCGTGGAAACCTGAATATAATCGTTTGGGATTCTATACCGCATACAATAGGGATAATATGAGAACCGCTTTAGCGTGCAATGGAGTTTATCTTTACAAAGAAAATGACCACTGGTTCTTATCTCCAAAGAATGAATTATATGTATATCCTAATTTGAGCAAGCCAACAATTATAGGTCCATTCAAATTCCATGAGGGTCTTATCCGACACCTGCAAGATATAGGATGGTTTTATGTACCCAAAATTAAATGGCAGTTGGATGTAGAGGGATGTGATTTTCAATATTAAACCATAAACTTTAAACGATAAAACTATAAACTATGCCCATGCGCCAATTCAAAAAGACTAACCGCATTCTCAAAATCACAACCAAGCAATAATCCTTGCAACCTACTGAGAAATGACTGCTTTTTAAGTAACGAGTAGGAATCCTATCATATCACGCCCACAGCCATCCTGTGGGCGTTTTGTATATGTTATTAGCACTTTCTTCAAAAAAGTGCATTTTTTTGTAATTTTCTTTGAGATACTGACAAGTTTTAGCAGTTTGATGTAGTACCTTTGCAGCAGATTTCAAAAAACATGCAAAATTATGGGCACCAACAACCAAATCGTAGTTTATCAAACTGCTGACAATCAAACACAAATTAATGTAACATTAGAAAATGAAACAGTCTGGCTAACACAAGCACAAATAGCAGAGTTATTCCAAAAAGATCAGTCCGTTATAGCACGTCACATAGCTAATATTTTCAAAGAAGGTGAATTAGACAAGGAGAGTAATATGCAAATTTTGCATAATACTTTATCAAAATATAAGCCAACAGCTATTTATAATCTAGATGTGATTATTTCGGTTGGTTACCGTGTGAAGAGTCAACGTGGTGTACAATTCCGCCAATGGGCAAATCGAGTAATAAAAGATTACATGCTCAAGGGGTATGCAATCAATCAGCAAATGCTTGCTATGGAAGAGCGTATTGGAAGACAACTGCAAGACCATACCTTACAAATACACGACTTACAAGAAAAGGTAAACTTCTTCGTTCGCACAAGCCTACCTCCCCACCAAGGCATCTTCTACGATGGTCAGATCTTCGATGCCTACACCTTCATCAACGACCGTATACGAGAAGCCACCACACGCATTATTCTCATCGACAACTACATCGACGATAGTGTCCTCACCATACTATCCAAACGAGCAGACAAGGTGACTGCTACCGTCTATACCAAGAAACCATCCGCACAACTGCAACTGGATATCCAGAAGCACAATGCGCAATACACTCCAATAGATATTGTTATCTTCGACCGCTCACACGACCGCTTCCTATGCATTGACGAGACGGTCTATCACCTTGGTGCCAGCATCAAAGACCTCGGCAAGAAATGGTTCGCCTTCAACCGCATGGAGATGCCCACAACCGAATTATTGCAAAAAATACAAACCACATACAAAACTCCACCTTCGTAAAACACGATACTACATATTAGACCATGCCTACCGATGACCTTAATAACATAGAAGCCAAACTCAAATTTTCCAAAAGATTAGGTGGTCTTGTTAAAGGACATCAACAGGAAATGCAGCAACTACTCGAAGAGAATGAGGACTTGCAAATGCTTGTTGAACAATTATTAAAAGAAAATGCAACACTAAAGAGCCAATTAGCAGAAGAAAAAAACAAAAACACCCAACTTCAAACTGAGATAGAACAGCTCCGCAACCGTCCAGTACATACCAATACCTATATCGAAAACGAATACATCAACCAGCAACATAATTATTCCCAAACAACTCAATAATACAAATATCACTCAATTACAACTATGGAACAACCCAACCGTATCATCAACGTAGCAGGCGACTACGTACAGTCCAAACATGTGGACTATGAAATCAATAATGTCGAAGCAGGAGGCATCGGCATTCAGATAGTCAATAACTCCCAACCAACTATCAATACTCCACAAAGCAAACCTATTACTTCAAAAAAGTCCCCACATTTTCTTGAAACACCTACGTTCATTTATCGTTACTTCAACTCTGATCCTAATAGCAATCAGCGAATCCATCTCTTGTATCGCTATCTGTGCAAAGAATATAAGGAGACCAAAACGTATATAGACCCTAACACGCCATCTGACCACTTTTATTCGCTCTTTACTGGTGAAAGAAATAATCATGTTATTCGATGGGCAGGAGATAAACAAGATCTATCCTATTTGATAAAGCTACTGCAAAAACGCAAGATTATTGATATTCCGCAAGGAATGACCATTTGGACTATTACTCAAAATCATTTTTCGGACTATCACGGAAACTATTGCGCTGATTATCGCAGTCAGCATGTACCTAGTGATGCACACAAAGCGGCTATAGAACGCTTCGTGGATATTCTTGATCCTACTGCTATGCCTATAACGGAATTAACCGAACTATCACGCAAACTCAGCGACTCATTCAGCGGTAAATAAAAATATCAAATAATTTGCATTTTCTTTGGAATGTACTGAATAACAGTGCATTCCTTTTTCTTTTTTATATGTCTATTGGCTAAAAATAGGCATTTCTCTCTCATATTCTTCCAAAACGCTGAGTATTCAGCACCCCTTTAATAAGTGAAAGCGTTTCGCAAAAAGACGGACGCAGAAACATATTGTCTCACTACTAAAAATAAAGAATATGAAAGAAAAACATTTCGTCATCATCTCCATCCCCTGCCAAAGCGCAGAGGAACTGCAGAAAGCCAAAGAGGCAGTCCTCTTTCACCTTGAAACCCTCAACCCAGAGTTCACAACCAAGGGCACCACCCTCACAGTCAAAGTCATTCCCCTTGACCCACAACTTTTCCTTCCTGACGAGGCATGCGACATCATCCGTCAAACCCTCGCCCAGTCCCTCACCTTCAATCACTGCTGGACGTGCACACTTCAAACTATTAACTAACCTTATTTATTAACTTTTTAAACTACAAGCTTATGTCTAAAATTAAATTAGAAGCCCCATTCCGCCAATTCCGTGGCAAAATCTGCAAACACTCTGACATCATCTTCAAACAGATGTACGGTGAAACCTTCACCTCACAAATCTGCAACCCACGCACCAAACCTTACTCTCAAGCAGAATTAGACCGTCAGGACTTGTTCCGTCAAGCAGTTGCTGCAACCAAGACTGCCTTGGCAAACCCAACCACTCGTGCTACCTACGAAGCAGAGTTCGATGCCCAAACTAAATACAAGTCCCTCTACGGCTACGTCTTAGCAAAAGAGCACGCTAAACTCAAGTCCTAACCTCTTTGTTAATTAATCACGAATCTCATTCGGCACCAGAAACCCCTAATTATTAACCTTTCATGTTACAACGCGAAGCATGGAACGTGCCCCAGGCACATGAAACGCCGAAGGCATGAAACGCAGCTTCGCTGCATGTAACGTGAGCAAAGCGAACTAAAAAAATGGCACAAGTTGTTTACGAAGACCCAATCCATCACTTATCAGGCAAAATTTCTAAAAAGTATCGTACTTGCTACAATTACCGCAAACGCTCAGACCGCAAGTACACTTCTGTTCACGGCGACCGTACCACGCCTGTGTCGGAGGCTGAGTTGACTTGGCGACAAACCTTCAAGGAGATTTGCCAAGCTACTCTTGACCGTCTAGCGAACCCCACCTACATGCCAATGGATCAAGTTGGCTTCCGCAACCAAACCAAGTACAAGACATTGTATCAGTATGTTTGGAATCTCATGCGTGACGAAATAGAAGGGAAATAACCTCCTGAACTATGAAACGTTTTCAACTCTTCACCGCTATTGCATTATGTGCCTTCGGGTGCATAATGCTTGTGGCGGGCTTTATAATACAGCCCGTCGGCGAAATCCATCACTCTGTCCTCATCGCTTTTGGCG
>JAFYSB010000052.1 GCA_017546705.1 Paludibacteraceae bacterium | reverse complement strand
GTGCGGGGTCATTAAGCGTCGCGGTACTGTTGAAACACAATCTACCGTCTGCGACTATTTCCCAGTAGAAAAGGAATACGGTTATTCCGTTTTTTCCACAGTTTGCAACATCGAGTTCAATAACAAAAAACTCAATATCATTGACTGCCCAGGTTCTGATGACTTCTGCGGTGGTGCTATCACAGCACTTCACGTAGCAGATACAGCTATCATCACGCTGACCGCTAATGGTGGCGTAGAGGTGGGCACGCAAAACAACTTCCGTCGCGCTGAGAAAGCTAAAAAACCTATCGCTTTCGTCATCAATAAGTGCGACCACGAGAACGCTGACTTCGAGCGTACTTTCAACGAACTCAAAGAGGTATTTGGCAACAAATGTACCCTCTTCCAATATCCTATCAACGCAGGTAAGGACTTCAACGCTGCTATCGACGTACTCCAAGGCAAAATGCTCGTTTGGAAAGCAGAAGGTGGTGCGCCTGAAGCAAAAGATATCCCAGAGAGCGAGAAAGCTACTGTAGAAGAGATTCGCGCTCAACTCTTCGAGTGGGCTGCTGAGTCCGACGAGACAATCATGGACAAATACTTCGAGCAAGGCACCCTTTCTGACGACGAGCTCATGCAAGGTCTTCAAACCGTATTCGCAGAGGGTAGCATGTACCCAGTAATCTGCACCAGCGGTCTCAAAGACATGGGTATCCGTCGCCTCATGGGCTTCCTCGGTGAGATGACTCCATCTGTAGCTGATGCTCCTAAGCCTCTTACTACCGAGGCAAAAGAAGTTGCTCCAGATCCTAAAGCTCCAGCTTCTGCATTTATCTTCAAGACTTCTGTTGAGCCACACATCGGTGATGTTAACTACTTCAAGGTAATGCAAGGTACACTCCGTCCAGGTGATGACGTAGTGAACGTAGATCGTGGCACCAAAGAGCGTATCTCTCAACTCTACTCTGTAGCAGGTAGTATCCGCGTGCCTGTTGATGAAGTAGCTGCTGGTGACATCGCTGCTACTGTAAAACTTAAAGACACACGTACTGGCAATACCCTCAACGCAAAAGATTGCGAGAACCAATATCCTGCTATCTCTTATCCAGATCCTAAATACCGCCGTGCTATTAAGCCTGTAAATGAGGCTGACTCTGAGAAGCTTTCTGCTCTCCTCACCCGTATGCACGAGGAGGATGCTACTTGGGTAGTAGAGCAATCCAAAGAGCTCAAGCAAGTCATCGTTTCTGGTCAAGGTGAGTTCCACCTCCGCACTTTGAAATGGCGTCTTGAGAACAACGATAAGATGATGGTACAATACGAGGAGCCAAAGATTCCTTATCGCGAAACCATCACCAAGTCTGCACGCGCTGACTATCGCCACAAGAAACAATCAGGTGGTTCTGGTCAATTTGGTGAGGTACACCTCATCGTTGAGCCTTATGTAGAGGGCGAACCAGTTAAAGAGGTTTACAAGTTTGGCAACCAAGAGTATCGTATCAACGTGAAGGATACTCAAGAGATTCCATTGGATTGGGGTGGTAAACTCGTGCTTATCAACTCTATCGTTGGTGGTGCTATTGACACCCGCTTCATCCCAGCTATCCTCAAGGGTCTCATGGATCGTATCGAGCAAGGTCCTTTGACAGGTTCTTATGCTCGCGACGTGCGCGTGATCATTTACGATGGTAAGATGCACCCAGTAGATTCCAACGAAATCTCCTTCCGTTTGGCAGGACGCAACGCCTTTGCTGAGGCGTTCAAGAACGCTAATCCAAAACTCTTGGAGCCAGTTTATGAGGTTGAGGTATTCGTACCAAGTGAGATCATGGGCGATGTGATGTCTGACATCAACGGTCGCCGTGGTATGGTGCTCGGTATGGAGACTGAGAAGAACTTCACCACACTCAAGGCATTGGTTCCTTTGAAGGAGATGGCATCTTACTCTACTACATTGTCAAGTCTCACAGGTGGTCGTGCTACCTTCACCATGAAGTTCAAGAGCTACGAACTCGTTCCTGGAGACGTACAAGACAAACTCATCAAGGAGTACGAAGCTACTCAAAAAGACGAGGATTAATCTTAATCCTAATATATTAACAAAAGACTGCTCAAACGAGCAGTCTTTTGCATTTCATATGGTTTCAATAATGTAACTAAACCTAATTCTTAAATTGTAATTCGCCATCGCGAAGTTCCACAATCACGGGCTGTTGGTGATTCACCTTGCCTGCAATAATAGCTTTGCTTAGTTCGTTGAGCACCAATCGCTGCAACGCACGCTTCACAGGGCGAGCACCGAACTGCGGATCATAACCCTCACGAGCGATATAGTCTATCGCATCGTCCGTAATTCGCAAATCCACGCCACTCTGCATCAGCATCTTATGTACACCCTCAATCTGCAAGCCTACGATATCGCGAATCTGCTGCTCATTGAGCGGAGTGAACATAATCGTCTCATCAATGCGGTTCAAAAACTCAGGGCGAATTGTTTGCTTCATCAATTCCATCACCTGCTGACTCGTCTTCTCGTGGTCAATACCCTGCTCCTCGTTCTCACGGATGAGTTGGCTACCAAGATTAGAAGTAAAAATAATCAGGGTGTTCTTAAAGTTCACCGTACGGCCCTTGTTGTCGGTCAAGCGACCATCATCCAGCACCTGCAACAGCACATTGAACACATCAGGGTGCGCCTTCTCAATCTCATCAAAGAGCACCACGCTA
Organism: Paludibacteraceae bacterium; assembly: GCA_017546705.1. Taxonomy (GTDB): domain Bacteria; phylum Bacteroidota; class Bacteroidia; order Bacteroidales; family Paludibacteraceae; genus Colicola. Next base: position 16,238 of record JAFYSB010000052.1, on the reverse strand, counting down.
TAAGGTTTGCGACGGATAGCTTCGGTCAATTGTCCACCCTCGTCATAGCCCACATAGCCCGGAGGCGCACCAATCAATCGGGTGGCAGCGAACTTCTCTTGATACTCCGACATATCAATGCGGGTCATCATATTCTCATCGTCAAAAAGATACTCCGCCAACGCTTTCGCCAACTCCGTCTTGCCCACGCCCGTAGTACCCAAGAAGATAAACGAACCGATAGGACGCTTAGGGTCTTGCAAGCCTGCACGAGAACGACGAATGGCATCGCTAACTGCCTGAATAGCTTCATCTTGACCCACAACACGTTTGTGCAGTTCTTCCTCCAAATGCAGGAGTTTATCGCGCTCGGATTGCATCATCTTGGTCACAGGAATACCCGTCCAACGAGCTACAATCTCAGCGATATCGTCTTCATCCACTTCCTCCTTGATCAGGCTCTCACCTTGCATTGCGTGTAATGCCTCTTGCGCGGCTTTAATATTTGCTTCGGCCTGTTGAAGACGACCATAACGAATCTCCGCCACCTTGTCGTAGTTGCCTTCTCGCTCAGCGACCTCTGCCTCATGTTTCATCTGTTCGATATGCGCTTTCTCGTTTTGGATAGTCGCCACATAGCCTTTCTCCTGCTCCCAACGCGCATTCATCTCCTTCGCCTCGGCTTGCAACGCATGGAGCTGCTCCTCAATAGTCGCTAGTTTGGCTTTGTCATGCTCTTTCTTGATGGCCTCGCGCTCAATCTGCAGTTGCATGATCTGGCGGTTGAGGTTATCCAATTCTTCTGGCTTAGAGTCCACTTCTAAGCGCAGTTTAGCCGCAGCCTCGTCCACCAAATCAATGGCTTTATCAGGAAGAAAACGATCTGATATATAACGAGTTGAGAGCGTCACCGCTGCAATCAGCGCATCGTCCTTGATACGCACCTTATGGTGAGTCTCGTAGCGCTCTTTCAATCCACGCAAGATAGATATAGTAGCCGCCTCATCAGGCTCATCCACCATCACCATTTGGAAGCGGCGCTCAAGGGCTTTGTCGGTCTCAAAGTACTTCTGATACTCGTCCAAGGTAGTCGCTCCCACCGCACGCAATTCCCCTCGTGCAAGGGCTGGTTTGAGGATATTTGCGGCATCCATAGCACCGCTGCTCTTGCCTGCACCCACGAGCGTGTGTATCTCATCTATAAATAGGATAATCTCGCCCGCAGCGCTTGTCACCTCCGTAATGACACCCTTAAGGCGCTCCTCAAACTCACCTTGGTACTTCGCACCAGCAATCAGCGCACCCATATCAAGGGAGTAGATTTGTTTCTTTTTGAGGTTCTCGGGCACATCGCCACGAATGATACGATGCGCCAAACCCTCCACAATAGCAGTCTTACCCACACCAGGCTCGCCGATGAGGATAGGGTTGTTCTTTGTACGACGTGAGAGGATTTGTAGCACGCGACGAATCTCGTCGTCACGACCAATCACAGGGTCGAGTTTGCCCTGTTGGGCACGTTCGCAAAGGTTAATAGCGAACTTCTGTAGGTTTTCGGTTTTGTTGTTCATTGTATTCATAGTTGTTGTTATTGTTAGTCAAGGTCCTTAAGGTCGTTAAAGACTTTAAGGTCGTTACTAGGTTATAGACAAAACCCATACCAAAAGCGCTTGAACACAAAAAACACCTGCCAAAATGGCAGAGAAGACAAATATCAAAACACACCTATTCTTACTTTATTGACTCAAAAAATGATATTTTTTAATATTTTTTAAGAACAATTGAGCCAATAATTCAAATAATTTCCGTACCTTTGCACAAAATTACTGAATTCATATGAAGTACCTAATTTCTGGAGGCGGAACAGGAGGACATATTTTTCCTGCCGTGAGTATTGCAAACGCATTGCGTGAAGCTGACCCAAGTTGCGAGATTCTATTCGTCGGTGCGCTCGGCCGTATGGAGATGGAGCGCGTACCACAAGCAGGTTATCCCATTATAGGTCTGCCTGTTAAGGGATTTGACCGCAGTCATCTATGGCGCAATATCCGCGTTGTGATTGATTTGCTTCGCTCAATGTCTCAAGCCCGTAAGATTGTACGCGACTTCCGACCAGATGTAGGGATTGGAGTAGGTGGCTATGCTAGTGGCGCAGCCATGAAAATGGCAGCCAAGATGGGAGTACCTATCCTATTGCAAGAGCAAAACGGCTTCGCGGGTGTGACCAACAAACTGCTCAAAGACGATGCGAAGAAAATTTGCGTAGCATATGAGGGAATGGAGCGTTTCTTCCCTAAAGAGAAAATTATTCTCACTGGTAATCCTGTACGTCAAAACTTGACCTCTGGCAGCAAGGAAGAAGCTATAAGATACTTTAACGAGGAATTTGGTGTAAATTTCAACACCGAGAAGAAAACCCTACTTATCATCGGCGGTAGTTTAGGTGCTCGCACTATCAACCAAAGCATTATTGCCCACCTCAACAAACTGATAGATAGTAACGTACAAGTGATTTGGCAAACAGGAAAAAATTATCTTGCTGATTGTAAGAAAGCTCTTGAGGCGTTGCCTCACAACAATATCATTTGCACGGATTTTGTAAGCCAAATGCCTTTGGCATATGCGTTGGCGGACTTAGTAATCTCGCGTGCTGGTGCTTCATCTATTTCCGAGTTGTGCTTATTGGGTAAACCTTCCATTTTAGTGCCTTCGCCAAACGTGGCAGAAGATCACCAAACACATAATGCGATGGCATTGGTTAAAAAAGATGCTGGCGTTTTGGTAAAAGACATAGATGCTAAAGACCAAATGGTAGCGACTGCTCTTTCGCTCATTCACGATACGGCACAATTAGAAGCATTACGTGCAAATATCCTCACGCTTGCCCTACCTGATTCTGCAAAACGTATCGCAGAAGAAGTAATGAAATTGGTGGCGCAAAAATAAAAAGGTTGCGTTATAAAAAAGAACGCTGCATCGATTCGATGCAGCGTTTTTTAATTGAGTAGCAAGTATTACTTACGGATACCCAACTCTTTGATAATAGCACGATAACGCTCAATGTCTTTTGCTTTCAAGTAGTCAAGCAAACGACGACGTTTACCTACCAACATGGTCAAAGCGCGCTCAGTACCGAAGTCCTTATGGTTCTTCTTGAGGTGCTCTGTAAGGTGGTTAATACGGAAAGTGAACAGAGCGATTTGGCTCTCTGCAGAACCTGTGTTCTTAGCGTCATTGCCATACTTAGCAAAGAGTTCTGCTTTTTTCTCAGATGTCAAATACATTTGTAATTGATATTTAATTAGTTAAACAATAATGACCTCGCATGATGCTATAATCCAAACGATGTCACATCTACGTGCTTTTCTCAAAAAAGCGTGCAAAGGTACTACAAAAAATGCACATACGCAAGAAAAAACATAAAAAGTTTGAATTTTATAGCTATTTATATGTATTTCGATGATACTTCTACTATTTCGCCGTCAAAATATCACAACCACTTTGCCAGTGAGTCGTAGTACTTGGGAGATACAGGAATGGATTTTTGATTTGGTATGTCCAATTCGGCAGAAATCATACCTTCTTTATCGCGTCGTAGTACTTTGATATGCTGTGGATTGATATAATAACTACGCTGACAACGAACAAGTCCATGCTTTTGCATCAACTCTTCTAATGATTTCATAGAAGCACGCAACGGAAAATCTTTCAAGTGCTCTCCTTCTATATAACGTACATGTACATAGTTTTCGGCTGCTTCAATATACAATACAGCTGAAGAAGCAATCATGAGTTTGAGTTTTTGAGTATTGTCGTAAAAGCGCATTAAACTATCATCAAACACGTTATCTTGCTCCAATACACTCACGTACGCAAAAGATAAATTGAAAATAATATAAGGGAATATCGTAATCAGCAACAAATGATATAAGCATTGCCCCGTCATGAAAAAATAGGTATATTCACCATGATACATCAATGTGATATAAAGAGCCGTAAATAGACTCATAGTCATCACCTCTGCCACTTCCCATACCATGAATTTAAACCAATTCAATTGAAGGGTATGATGTATTGCCATTAATACTCCTCGAGAAATAATCATTACACCTAAAAGTATGCACATGATGATCGTAGTGTTAAAATTCAACATGCTATCGCCCATATTGAGCAGATCCAATAGCTTTGAAGGTTGGTAAAGCAATACAAAACTTAACCAAAAGACAGGTATGACTACTACAAAAGATAAATTACTGCGCAATGTGGCAAAAATCGTTGGCAATTTACTCATGATTTTGTCAATTTAATTGGTGTGACAAAATTATTTATTAGTATATTTTGTCACAAATAATACATTTTTATCCCTATATTTACGTTTTATACAAAAATCATGCCATACTATCACAGAAATTTCGCCATATGTAAAAATGGCAGTAATTTTGCATCGATTTTTAACTTATTAGCGATATTAATAATGAAACAATGGGATAAAAAACAGTAAAATTTAAATATATGAATTTAGTTATGAAATTAGTAGCATTGGGTGATTCAATTATTAAGGGAGTTTTGTTTTCTGAAGAAGAAAACGGACGGGGGCACTATTCTCTGTCGGAGCAAAACATTGTCAATCATATAGCAGATAGCCTGCATTGTGAAACGATTAACTTAGGAAAGATGGGAAGTACGATAGAAAATGGAGAGCGTATTCTAGAACGCTATGCCGAACATATGGATGGCACTAATTATGTGGTACTATGTTATGGTGGAAACGATAGCGATTATGATTGGAATGCGATAGCTAAGTGTCCAAATGGCGAACACCATCCAAAGACATCATTAAGCACATTCGAAAAAACTTACATACGTATTATCAATAAGGTGCGTAATATGGGATATACCCCACTCGTACTTTCACTTCCACCAATGAATGCGCACTGTTATTTTGACCATTTTACGCGACAATTTGACGAGCAACAGAAAAAGAACGTACTAAAATGGCTCAAAGGTAATATAGATACTATTTGGGCGGGACATGAACTATACAACGATGCAGTAAAGCGCATAGCAGAGGCCACTGATGCACATTTGGTAGATGTAACATCTGCATTGTTGCGCCAAAAAGATTATTTATGTGCAGATGGCATCCATCCCAATAATAAAGGTTATCATCTGATTGCTAAATCAATACTATCTGCAATGTGAGAAAAGATTATTTAGAGTAGTATGGTATAGCGGGCTAACAGATTGTTGGCTCGCTATTTTGTATGTAAATTTGCATAATTGAAAAAAAAATAGTAACTTTGCACCGCAAAATAAAATTACAATGAAAAAAGGAATTTGCACTTTACTAATAGTTCTTGGCATGGTTTCTTGCATACATCGGCCAAGCAATGTGACGCATATCAAAGGCGACATACTACTCATTGATAGTGGATTAGATGCCATGCAGGATAGTACTTACCTATCGGAATTGGCACCTATCAAAGCGAATTTAGAAGTACAATTAGGAGCTCCTATAGGTTACGCTCCTAAGGCGTTAGAAGTATATAAACCTGAATGCCCAATGCTGAATTGGGCTAGTGATGCATTGTTAGCTATAGCGCGAGATTTGTCCCAAAAGCCAGTGGATGTTGCCGTGGTAAATATTGGTGGTATGCGATGCGAGTGGGCTGCAGGAGATATTACTTTCAGACACGTATTTGAATTGATGCCTTTTGATAATATGTTGGTTGTACTAACCATAAAAGGAAGTGACCTACAACAACTCTGCGAAATCTTTGCATATTCGGGCGGACAAGGCATAGCAGGTATGCGCATCAAAGCCATAGGCGATAAGGTGATGCAACAAGAAGCATTGGTGACTATCAACGGCAAACCCCTAGAAATGGACAAAACATACACCGTGGCTACAAGCGATTACCTTAGCCAAGGTAACGATGGCATGCTACCACTAAAGAACCATATCCATTGCTGGAACTCTCAAGAGAAAATCCGCGACCTATACATCGAATATATCAAGCAGGTGAAAGTAGTACAAGCGAAAGTGGATGGACGTATGTCTATCCGCTAACCTCTCGCCTTTAAACTAAATAGAATATGAAACGAATTTATTTGATATTCGCGCTATGTAGCGCATGGGTGGCAGCTATGGCCTGCACCAATTTCTTAGTAGGTAAAGACGCATCAGCAGACGGCAGCACGATGATCACGTATGCTGCTGATAGTTATGCATTGTATGGTTTCTTGCATTACGTTCCTGCTACTGACCATCCTGCAGATGCTGTGCGCGAAGTCAAGGACTGGGATACGGGCAAACCGCTTTGCACCATCCCACAAGTGGCTCACACCTACAATGTCGTGGGTAATATGAATGAGCACCAACTTACCATTGGTGAGACCACTTTTGGCGGTCGTCCTGAATTGGAGGTAGGCGAAGGTATCGACTATGGTTCATTGATTTACATTGCATTGGAGCGTTGCAAGACTGCTCGCGAAGCGATTAAGTGTATGACCGATCTCGTGGCTGAATATGGCTATGCAAGTAGCGGTGAGACCTTCTCTATTGCAGACCCTAACGAGGTGTGGATGATGGAATTGATTGGCAAAGGTAAAGTGGAGAAAGGCGCAGTGTGGGTAGCAACCCGTGTGCCAGATGATTGCATTGCAGCGCATGCTAACCAAGCGCGCTTTACCACCATCAACTTCAAAGATAAAGAGAACTGGATGTGGAGCAAGGATGTGGTGAAGTTCGCTCGCAAACAAGGTTACTATACAGGTAAAAAAGACGAGGATTTCAATTTCCAAGAGGCATATGCACCATATGATTTCTCGGGTTTGTATGTGTGCGAAGCACGCGTGTGGTCGTTCTTCCGCAAGTTCTCGGGCGATATGGACAAGTATTTTGACTTTGCGTCGGGCAAAACCTTCGTAGAGACAGGCGGTAAGTTCGCAGGCGAGCGTATGCCGCTGTATATCAAGCCTAATCATAAGGTGAGCGCACAAGAGTTGAAAAACTGCATGCGTGATCAATACGAGGGTACGCCATTGGATATTACCCAAGGTCCTGATGCGGGTCCATGGAATAGCAAGTTGCGCTATGGTTCATTGGGCTTTAAGTTGGATTCGGTGCAATACTGGTTTGAGCGTCCTATCGCTACTCAACAAACAGCATGGTCCTTTGTGGCTCAAATGCGCGGCTATGAGAGTGCTAAGGCAGGTGGTATCTTGTGGTTTGGTGTGGACGATGCGGCTTCTACCGTGTATGTGCCTATGTATAGCACTATCACCGAGGTGCCTGAGTGCTTCAAGGAGGGCAATGGCGATATGTATAATTACTCGCCTACATCGGCTTGGTGGACCTATAATATCGTAGCCAACTGGGCATATACCAAGTATTCGGCTATGATGCCTGATATCAAGAAGGTGCAAGCAGCTTGGGAGGATAAGTTCAATAGCCAAGTAGAGGCTATCGATGCTCAGGTGGCAGAAATGGATCCTGCTAAGGCTACGGAGTTCTTGACTAAGTACTCTGTTGCACAGGCTCAGGAGTCCACGGCGGCATGGAAAGACTTGGGTATCTATCTGTTTGTGAAGTACTTGGACGGTCAAGAACGCAAGGAGAAAGACGGTGAGTTCTTGCGTAACCCTTATGGCGAACCAGAAGGACCAAACCGCACACCTTACCCAACCTCATTCCTTGAGAGCGTACACGAACACATTGCTCATGAGTGAAAAGTTGAATATTTAAAGTTTAAAGTTTAAAGGCAAGGAAATATGAATATACAAGAATTGCAACCAAAGGAGGTTTTCTCCATCTTCCATGAGATTACCCAAGTGCCTCGCCCATCGAAGCGCGAAGGCAAGATTATCGAATGGCTCAAGGCGTTTGCCGTAAAGCATAACCTCGAACATACTGTTGACGAAGCAGGCAATATCATCATGCGCAAACCAGCTACTCCTGGTTACGAAAACAAACCAGGCGTGATTTTGCAAGCGCATATGGATATGGTGTGCGAGAAGAACAACGATACCGTGCATGATTTTGACAACGACCCTATCCACACCTATATTGATGGCGATTTTATCAAAGCTCAGGGCACAACCCTTGGCGCAGACAACGGCATCGGTATGGCATTGATGTTGGCAGCTATCACTTCCGACACCTTGAAGCACCCTGCATTGGAGTGCCTCTTCACAGTGGATGAGGAGACGGGTTTGACAGGTGCTTTCCGTCTGCAAGACGGCTGCCTCAATGGCAAACAGCTCATTAACCTCGACTCGGAGGACGATGGACAAGTGTTTATCGGCTGCGCAGGGGGTATTGACACCCTCGCCAAGATGCACTACCAGCCTCTCACCTCTAACCTTTCACCTTTAACCTCTCATCTCGCTATCCACCTCAAAGTCGGCGGCCTCATGGGTGGTCACTCGGGTGATGATATCAACAAAGATCGTGGCAATGCCAATAAGATCCTCGTGCGTTTCCTCTATCAAGTGATGCAAGCGACAGATATGCAGTTGGCTACGATCAATGGCGGTAACTTGCGTAATGCCATCGCTCGCGAAGCAGAGGCAGTGATTGCTATCCCTATGGCATATAAAGAGGATATCCGTGTGATGCTCAATCATTATATTGCAACTATTGAAGCGGAGATTGGCGATGTAGAGCAGGACGTCTTTATGCATTTGGAGACAACTGATATGCCTGAACTATTTATTCCTGCTGACAAAGCCAAGGTGCTTATTCAAGCCCTCTATGCTTGCCCTCACGGTATGACAGCTATGTCGAAGACCATGCCTGGATTGGTAGAGACCAGTACTAACCTCGCTAGTGTGAAGATGAAAGAGGATGAGAAGGGTGCGTTTGTTGAGATCAATACCAGCCAACGTTCTTCTATCGAGAGCAAGAAGCACGATATCAAGCAGATGGTAGAGTGTGCTTTGGCATTGGCTTGCGACGAGGTAACTCACGGCGATGGCTACCCAGGTTGGGCGCCTAACCCACAATCGCCATTATTGGAAGTGACCAAGAAAGCATATCAAGATTTGTTTGCTGCGGAGCCAAAGGTATTGGCTATCCATGCAGGCTTGGAGTGTGGTTTGTTCTTGGAGAAGTATCCATACTTGGATATGGTGTCCATCGGCCCACAAATGTTCGGTGTCCACTCTCCACAAGAGCGCCTGAGTATTGCTTCAACTGGCAAATGCTGGGAGTGGCTGAAACGCGTATTGGAGACCTTATAGATATTTGTCACTAAACAGTAGGCGCAAAGCGCCGTCCACTAAACAATAGCCATTTGTGTTTCATACACAAGTGGCTATTTATTTCAATTTATTACTTGATAATAATAGTGGATCTATTCACCGTTTAGACAGCATCAACTGTTTGAATTTGCTATTGAAACGAATGTGAAAGCAAATTGCTGCCAACGCTAAACCTGCGATAAAACCGTACCAGATACCTGCAGCTCCCATCTGCAATGGGAAGGCACACAACAAACCCACCGACAAACCCACCAATATATACGATATAAAAGCGATGATCATTGGCACTTTCACATCTGTGATACCACGCAACATGGCAGCACCCACTGCCTGCAAACCATCCGCATACTGAAACAATCCCGCAATAATAATCAGTTGTGAGGCGATGGCAATGACCTCTGGGTCCTCAGTAAAAAGCATTGGGATATAATTGCGCAAACCAATCATCAGCGCTGCACCAATGGTATTCATTACCAATACCAAATGAATACTAGCATTGCTTGCCATACGCACCGCATGAAGATCACCCGCTCCCAATTGATGCGATACGCGAATCGTGGTAGCTGCACCGATACCAAGAGCAATCATAAAAGTCATATCAGCAATCTGATTAGCCACTTGATGAGCAGCCAGCGCCTCCTTACTAATCCAACCGATTATCACAAACGATACCGCAAAAGTAAAAGTTTCCAAGAAAGTTTGTGCGCCAATGGGAAAACCAACCTTTATTTGCTGCTTGATTGCGTGCCAACTGAAGTTACGCCACGAGAAGGTTTGGATATAATACTTCCAATCACGATGAAACCATATAGCTGCAAAAAAGCAGAGTGCCATACCTGCGCGAGAAATCAGTGAGCCAATACCTGCTCCTGCAGCCCCCATTGCCTCCACACCCCAATGACCATAAATAAATATCCAATTAAGGAAAATATTTAATGCGTTCATTGCTAGTGTGATAATCATAGCAACCAGCGTATTGCCCAGTCCCTCTAGAAATTGCTTAAAGAAAGTAAAAATCAAGAATGGTACCAACGAGATAACTATCAACACGTAATAAGGTCGTGCGACCTCAATTACGGCTGGATCCTGACCAAAATACTCCAAAAACGGAAGACAACCGCCCAATAGCAACAACATTAATACCGATTGCAGCAGGGTAAAGAGCATACCATTCTGAAATAGTACAGCTATCTTATAGCGGATTTCTGTTCGCACCTCTGGACGTGTGTTCATCTCGCCCACTCGAACGCCCACCAATGGTGTGATAGCCATCAGTGCCCCCATAGCAAACACCATCGCCATAAAGAACAACGCATTAGCAAAACTTACGGCAGCTAGATCCACTGTAGCATAATGTCCGACCATGATAGAATCAAACAATCCTACCAATGATGCCCCTAATTGAGTCAGCATCACAGGCAATGCCACACGGAGATTGCGTTTGTAGTAGGGAAGATATTGTTTCAAGGACATTTTGTAATATCGTTAGTTCTTGATATGAAAAAACCGAACCCATTTGGATTCGGTTTTCTGTTTTTGCGGAGAGAGAGGGATTCGAACCCCCGGAACCTCTCAGTTCAACGGTTTTCAAGACCGCCGCAATCGACCACTCTGCCATCTCTCCTTTGCCGTAGCAAATACGCTCTCTTTCGAAAGCGGGTGCAAAAGTACTACTTTTTTTTGAAATATGCAAATTTTTTTTGCAAGTTTAAGAAAAAAGTAGTAATTTTGTGCCAAAATTTGACATTATTATGTTTTTACACATACTAAAATCGAAAATTCACCGCGTAAAAGTGACTGAAGCCAATCTAGAATACATTGGAAGTATTACGATTGATGAAGACCTTATGGACGCAGCAAATATCTACGCAGGGGAGAAAGTGCAAATAGTGGACAACACCAATGGTGCCCGTTTGGAAACGTATGTCATCCCTGGTAAACGTGGAAGTGGTTGCATATGCATCAATGGGGCAGCAGCACATCTTATTAACGTGGGCGATACCGTTATCATTATGGCATATGCCATGATGACACCTGAAGAACAAAAAGAATTCAAACCTGCTATTGTTTTTCCTGTAAATAATCATCTGCAATAATGGCGTTTTTTGACCTCATTCATACAGATAGTTGTTCCGCAGCCCGTGCTGGTGTGGTACATACTGATCATGGGGATATATTAACCCCTATTTTCATGCCTGTTGGCACTGTGGGCACGGTGAAGGGTGTTCAGCGTCGCGAATTAGAAGATGATATCAAAGCACAAATCATTTTGGGCAATACTTATCATCTTTACCTTCGCCCTGGAACGGAGATTTTGCATCAAGCAGGCGGATTGCACCGCTTCGAAGGCTGGAATAGGCCTATTTTGACGGACAGTGGTGGCTTTCAGGTATTTTCTCTGACCGACATTCGCAAGATGACAGAGGAAGGTGTGCAATTCTCTTCGCATATTGATGGTAGAAAATTGATGTTTACCCCAGAAAGCGTGATGGATATTGAGCGCGAGATTGGCGCAGATATCATGATGGCATTTGACGAATGTTGCCCTGGTACAGCCGATCGCCAATACGCTACATCATCCATGCAACGCACACACAGATGGTTAGACAGATGTATCAAGCGTTTTGACGAAACACCTGATTTATACGGATATAAGCAACACCTTTTCCCGATTGTACAGGGATGTGTATATAAAGACTTGCGCCAAGATGCAGCCAAGCACTTGCGCGATTTGGATCGAGATGGTTATGCTATTGGCGGCTTAGCCGTAGGCGAACCTACCGAAGTGATGTATGAGATGATTGAGGTGGTAAACGATATCCTCCCCGAAAACAAACCTCGATATCTAATGGGAGTAGGTACTCCATGGAATCTGCTGGAGGGAATTGAGCGCGGAGTGGATATGTTTGATTGCGTAATGCCAACTCGAAATGGACGTAACGGCATGATTTTCACCCAAAACGGTGTAATGAATATGCGCAACAAGAAATGGGAGAATGACTTCACAGAACTTGACCCTTGTGGTACAAGCCATGTGGATCACGAGTACACGCGCGCGTACGTACGTCATTTAATACACGCGCAAGAGATGTTAGGACTGGAACTATTGAGTATTCACAACCTGGCATTCTATCTTTGGCTTGTTGGCGAAGCACGCAAACACATCCTTGAAGGCGACTTCAAGGCATGGAAGGACGACATTACCCCACGATTGATGCAACGATTATAACGATGATTAAGCGCATTGATCGATATATTATTGGCAAATTTCTCGGCACCTTCTTCTTTTCTATCGTGCTGATTATGAGCATTGCCGTAGTGTTTGACCTCACAGAGAAGATGGATGACTTCTTTGAGAATCAAGCACCTCTGCGCGAAATCGTATTCGATTATTATTTCAATTTCGTACCCTATTTTATGAATATGTTCTCGCCTTTGTTCATATTCATATCAGTCATATTCTTCACATCCAAAATAGCAGGCAACAGCGAAATCATTGCCATCTTAGCAAGCGGTGTAAGTTACCATCGCTTAATGCTACCCTATTTCATCAGCGCCCTGCTCCTTTTCATACTTTCGTTCTGGATGACGGGGTATGTGATTCCACCCGCCTCCGAAAAAATGCTTACTTTCCAAGACAAATACATCCAACGCTTTTCGCGCGAAAATGCCCGCAACATTCAAATGGAGGTGGAGCCTGGCACAATATTGTATATCGAAAGTTTTCAGAAGCGCACCAACATGGGCTATCGTGCATCACTAGAACATTTTGATGGCAAGAAATTGGTTACGCGAATCACCGCGGACCGTATTCATTACGACTCTGCCTACAATTGGCACTTGGACAAATATGTACGTCGTGATTTCGATGGCATGTACGAGACACTCTCACGGGGTAATCGCCTAGACACAATCATCCCTATCCTACCCAAAGAACTATTCTATACAGCTGAAAACGCCCAAATGATGAGTAACCCCGAATTAAAAGAATATATTGAAACCCAACGCAAACGCGGTTCGGGCAATATCCAAGCCTTCGAAACTGAATGGTGGAAACGTTGGGCAAGTCCAATTGGCGCATTCATCATGACGCTATTGGGTGTAACATTGAGTTCAAAAAAAGTGCGTGGTGGTATGGGAAAGAACCTTGGCATTGGTATCACGCTCAGTGCATTATACATCCTATTCTCCACTGTATCAACCACTTTCTCAGTAAATGGCGTAATGTCGCCCTTTATGAGCGTATGGATACCTAACTTTGTATTCTTAGCCATTGGCGCTCTGCTGTATATTCGCGTAAGCCGATAAGTTAATGACTACTACAAAACAGATAGTAGCATCGCTATTTTAGACATAAACAAAAAAGCAACTCGACCGAGTTGCTTTTTTGATTGCATATGTTGGTTGTTATTAAATCCAACGAACGTAGCAGAAGTCCATGCGGTGTGGCAACAAATCGTTCTTAGGATACATACGCAAGCCGAACTTCATACCGCCAGCGTAATCCAAACGATAGTCTGCCTCAAAGAAGAGGTGGCTTCCCTCTGCCTTCACGAGGTCAAGTTGCTTAACTTCATATAGCTTATCGTTGTTGTGAGTAGAGGTGCGGATTGCCACCAACTCAACGCCGATACCCTTATCGTTCAAGCCCTTGGTATCCAACTCTACTGCCACCTTGCACTTACCACCTACGTTAGCAGGTTGCTCGTTTGGTTCAAAGATAGAGCTTACAACTTGTATCTCATCCCAGTGAGCTACGATATTTTGCTTCCAAGCTACGATATCCTTAGCAATCTTGTAGTTGTCTGCGCCGAGCAATGCATGACGCTTAGCCAACTTGTTGTAGAACTTCTCGAAATAGTCATCCATCATACGCTTGGTTGTGAAGCGTGGGGTTATCTTAGTCACAGAGTTCTTGATAGTTTGAATCCATGCTGGAGAATAGCCCTTGCTGTTCTTAGCGTAGTACATAGGGATAATCTCGTTCTCAAGCATTTGGTAGATAGTAGCTGCATCCAATTGGTCTTGGTGAGCTTGGTTCTCGTAGGTACGTTTGTCGGTCAATGCCCAACCAGCACCTTCTACGTAACCCTCTTTCCACCAACCATCGAGCACAGAGAAGTTCAATACACCGTTCATTTGTGCCTTCTCACCAGATGTACCAGATGCCTCCAATGGACGAGTAGGAGTGTTCAACCAGATATCCACACCAGAGATCAATCGTTTAGCCAAACGCATGTCGTAGTTCTCAAGGAAGATGATCTTACCCAAGAATTGTGGCATACGGCTAATCTCAATAATACGTTTGATGAGGCCTTGACCACCGCCATCAGCTGGGTGAGCCTTACCAGTAAACAAGAATTGTACTGGACGGTTAGGATTGTTCACCAATTTATCCAAACGCTCCAAGTCGGTGAAGAGCAAGTGAGCACGTTTGTATGTTGCGAAACGACGACCGAAACCGATGATGAGGTTATCAGCATTCATCTCGTTCAATGCACGAACGATACGAGCAGGATCACCCTGGCTCTTCATCCAGTTGTCGCGGAATTGCTCTTTCAAGTAGTCAATGAGCTTTATCTTGAGGCTCATACGAGTAGCCCAGATTTTCTCCTCTGGCATATCGTTGTATGGTGCCCACATAGCGAGGTTAGATTGATCTTTGATCCACTCTTTTGGGAAGATCTCTTTGTAGATAGCTTTCCACTCGCTAGCCGCCCATGTAGGCATGTGCACACCGTTGGTCACGTAATCCACGTGCAACTCCTCCTCAAAGTAACCTGGCCATACAGGTGCGAACATCTTCTTGCTCACTTCGCCGTGCAACCAGCTCACACCATTAGCCTCTTGGCAGGTGTTCAATGCGAACACAGACATAGAGAACTTCTCGGTGTTATCAGCAGGATTTTGGCGACCCATACCGATGAGGTCAGCCCACTCGATGCCCAAACGTGCTGGGAACATGTTCATATACTTGTAGAAGAGACCCTCCTCGAAGTAGTCGTGACCAGCAGGTACTGGAGTGTGGCAGGTGTAGAGACCGCTTGCGCGAACTACCTCCAATGCTTGTTGGAAGTTCAAGCCCTCTTTCTCCACGAGGTCGAGCATACGTTGCAAGCCCATGAAAGCAGCGTGACCCTCGTTGCAGTGGTAAACATCTTTCTTGATGCCCAACTTGTTGAGGGCGAGTGTACCACCCATACCGAGCATAATCTCTTGTTTGATACGGTTCTCCCAGTCGCCACCATAGAGTTGGTGAGTGATTTGGCGATCCCACTCAGAGTTCATCTCGTTGTCGGTGTCGAGCAAATAGAGGTTGATACGGCCTACTGCCACCTTCCACAAATAAGCCTTCACAGTGCGCTCTGGGTAAGGAACCTCAATAATCATTGGAGTTCCGTCTGCCTCTTTCACTTGTGAGATAGGAAGGTTAGAGAAGTTTTGTGCCTCGTATTTAGCAATTTGTTGTCCTTCTGGAGAAAGTGTTTGTGTGAAGTAGCCGTAGCGATAGAGGAAACCGATAGCGGTCATGTCCACGTTGCAGTCTGACGCCTCTTTCAGGTAGTCACCTGCCAATACGCCAAGACCACCAGAGTAGATCTTCAGTACTTGTGTCAAACCATACTCCATGGAGTAGTATGCTACGCTTGGTTTCTTAGGATCTTTTGGCTCGTCCATATATGCACGAAATTCTGCATATACAGCGTCCAACTCCTTCATAAACGCTTTGTCCTTGCTGAGCTCCAACATACGATCATAGCTGATAGTATTGAGCAATACAACAGGGTTAGATTGCGCTTGGTGCCAAGCATCGATGTCAATTTTACGGAAAATGTTTTTAGCTTCAGAGTTCCAAACCCACCAGAGGTTGTTAGCGATCTCTTGAAGTTTGCTGAGGTTCTTTGGCAGATTTGCATGAACATTCAAATCTGTCCAATTAGGTTGATTGGTGTTACTTACTTTAATAACCATAATTGTAATTTTTATTCTTTTTT
>JAFYSB010000051.1 GCA_017546705.1 Paludibacteraceae bacterium | reverse complement strand
CTTAAAACCAAAGGCTACAATCCAACAAACAGGCAAAACGGGTTTTAATGCAGATGCCATTAATCAACTCAAGATAGATGAAAACAAAGCCGTTGTTCTTGCGCCAGATACACAAGACAAGAAAGTGCTTTATATGGCTGTGGTTGAAGCAGATAGCTGCGAGCATGCTTTTCCTATTCGTAAATCTGGAGCGTACTATTATATCAACACCAAGCAACTCTACGACCATATGGAATTTGATTACACCAATAACACCATCATGTTTGATCTTATCCGTTGCGATAAGTATGATGATGTTATAGGGGGAGAATGTTATAAAATGATCGCACGCTCGCACACGCGAACGAGTGACGAAAACGAAGTGTAAATAGTGCCTACCGAAGACCTTAATTACATAGAATCACTACTCGAATTTTCCAAGCAGCAAGATGAACTAATAGCAGGGCATCAAAAGGAAATGTCGCAAGTACTCGCCAACAAAGAGCACTTGCGAGTAGCTCTTGCACATGAACACAAAGGGAGGATGGCTGCTGAGGCAGAAAATATCGAACTAAAAAAACAACTAGCACTACTTCAAGCCGAAAACCAAGAACTCCGCAACCGTCCCAATATCGTTACGGACACTTACATTGAAACACAAAATGTTAAACGGCAGTGCAATTATTTGCCTCATTCTCGCCGCACTTCAAGATACAAACTTAATAATACAACCCAAACACAATTACAACTATGGAACACTCCAACCGCAACATCTATGTAGCAGGCAACTTTATTGCCGAACAGCATGTGGACATACAAATTCTTCATGCAGATAAAGTTTATACACAACCTCAACAATCATCTACTATCAAGCCGAAAGTAATCATCGCAGAGGATATACCAACCACTCCTAAATCTACCGTTTCTCAAAAAGCCAAAACGAAGAGAACAAATGCTGCGGTTACAGAAGCAACTTTCATATACCGACATGCACCCAAATATGCCGCTCGCATCGTTACGCTATACCAACACCTACTCAAAGCTCAGTGGATAGCACCTGATACCAACCCCGATGATTTTTGTGCCATCTTTGAAGGTAATCCTTCTTCCGCACGCATCAAATGGATTGCTAAACAAGCCTTTCTCTACTATCTCATTCGTCAATTGGTAGATTTGCAACTTATTTCGATACCACAAAATGCATCTGTATGGCAAATTGTAGAAAGCCATTTCCTCAATAAAAATAGCCGTCCGTTCCACAATTTTAACAAACAAAAGGAACCGATTAAGGCTAAAGCAGCTATAGATAAACTTATTGAAATATTGCAACCTTCGGCATAATCTTCGGCACAAGGCAAATTTTTTCAAAAAAAATCACTTAGGCGGGAGTTCTTGATTTTCAGGAACTTCCGCTTTCTTTATATGCTATCATAAACACTAAATTCACAAATCTTCGGCACAAAACCGCTTCTGTGCCGAAGATTTTTGCAGCATTATTATAGAAACGCGTCCCACAGAGGGTATCCCCAAAAAGACACGACAAAGTTAATTATAATTTTTGTTTTGTCCACCAATGCAGTGTGCTGCATTCATTTGGACAAGAACAAAAAATATTTCTCGAATTGACAAAAATTGACACCCAAATTGACCATAATTGTCTTAAAAATAGTAACGAATATGAAAACTAAAAATTATATTCTCATTACCATCCCTTGCCAAAGCGCAGAAGAGATGCTCCAAGCCAAAGAGGCAGTCCTCTTTCATTTGGAAACCCTCAATCCTGAGTTTACCACCGAGGGCACCACCCTCACAGTCAAGGTCGTCCCTCTCGACCCTCAACTATTCTTTCCAGACGAAGCATGCGACATCATCCGTCAAACGCTTGCGCAGTCGCTAACTTTTAATCACTGCTGGACGTGCACACTCCATACTATTAATTCTTAATCCCAAACTATTAACAAACCTTTAACCCCTCTCAATCGGCATAGAGGTTTCCCGATTAACACAGACCTTGAGTCTAACAGCGAACGAAGTTAGCGATCTAACAGTAAAACGGTCTAACTTCTAACAGCGTAGCGGTCTGTGTTCGGTCGATTGCCGAACATACATGTCTAAAATTAAATTAGAAGCACCATTCCGCCAATTCCGTGGCAAAATCTGCAAACACTCTGACATCATCTTCAAAGAGATGTACGGTGAAACCTTCACCTCACAAATCTGCAACCCACGTACCAAACCTTACTCTCAAGCAGAGTTAGACCGTCAGGACTTGTTTCGTCAAGCAGCTGCTGCAACCAAAACAGCCTTGGCAAACCCAGCCACTCGTGCTACTTACGAAGCAGAGTTCAATGCCCAAACCAAATACAAGTCCCTCTATGGCTATGTCTTGGCAAAAGAGCATGCAAAACTCAAATCCTAACCCCAATCATTAACCTTTAATCTCAAGTATTAACCTTTAACCCCTCTCGCGGCATAGAGGAAATACGAGTACCGACAGACCAAGAAATCTGACAGCGAGCAATGCGAGCGTTCCGACAGTGAAACGATCTAACAGCGTAGCGGTCTAACAGCCCTTCTGGGCGGTCTGTTCGGCTCGATTGCCGAACACATATGGCACAAGTTGTTTACGAAGACCCAATCCATCACTTATCAGGCAAAATTTCTAAAAAGTATCGTACTTGCTACAATTACCGCAAACGCTCAGACCGCAAGTACACTTCTGTTCACGGCGACCGCACTACACCTATGACTGCTACTGAATTAGCATGGCGTGAAATGTTTGCACAAATCTGCGCAGCTACTCGCGACCGTATGATGGATCCAAACTTTCTTCCAACTGACCAAGTCGGCTTCATCCGCCAAACCAAGTACAAGACCTTCTATCAGTATGTTTGGAACGTGGTTCGCCAAGAAATCGAAAACGGCAAGTAACCACCCACCAAAGGCGCATTACTTCGCTTTGGCTACATAACCTCAAAATGTGACACAACCTGCCCCAAGGGCAAAAAGCTAAAACGTTATGAACAAACTAACAGAAACTCAAAAACAACGCATCTTTAATGCAATCAAATACCTTGCATTGGCTATTGCTACATCTATTGCAATGGCTTTAGGACTGACCTCGTGTAATGTAACCCGAACCATCACCACTGAAAGCCGATCTCTCACCCGAGGCGATACAGCTATCATCATCCAGACGAAGACTATTGAATCATACAATGCTGAAAAGAATTAACTTCAAACGGTCATTTATACTAAGGATTTCTCCCCCATTTTTTAAAGGAACATATAAAAGGATGATGTCGTCGAAGCCAGAAAATGGATTCCAGACACACCATACATATATGCACACGCGCACGTACTACTAAGATTCTCTTGCAGCTATCAAGGCATCCAATTGCATATCGTTTCCCCTGATAGCAGAAGGCGTTATTGGCAGCTACTGCCAATATCATCAAGCATCATCAAATCGTCCTCAACGCCCAAGGAGTGGAGCAAGTCAAGCACTGTCTTGGACATCATAGGAGGACCGCACAAGTAATGCGATGTCCTCTGGAGCGTCGTGTTGCTTGAGGTAGGTGTCGCCCATCACTGGAGCAATGAA
The DNA here is from genome assembly GCA_017546705.1 of Paludibacteraceae bacterium. Taxonomy (GTDB): domain Bacteria; phylum Bacteroidota; class Bacteroidia; order Bacteroidales; family Paludibacteraceae; genus Colicola. The sequence goes on along the minus strand of JAFYSB010000051.1, from coordinate 45 downwards.
GCCAGGAGTGTACTTCACACAATGAATGCATCAGCCTTAGGATCT
>JAFYSB010000050.1 GCA_017546705.1 Paludibacteraceae bacterium | reverse complement strand
CGGAAGAGCGAGCGTCAAACTACTTGAGATAAAAATGTACCTAACTGAAAAACATTGCACGAAATTTGAATAAGAACCACCATTTCCCTTATAAATCTTTAGTGATTCTTTAGTTATTCTTTAGTGATTTATTAGTGATACATTAGTTATTAAGCAACTTTCATTATAGGATAAGCATTAAACACTAAACAGTAGCGGCTTTGCCGCGTTCACTAAACAGTAGGCGCTTGCGCCGTACACTCTTAAAACCTTTTAACTTTCCAAAACCATGGCACAAATTACCCTCAACCATCCCATTGCCGAGATTCACGGCGCTCTCAGCAAGCGTAGCAACATTGTCAACCGTCAGAAAAAATTCCGAATCAATGGTCGTGTCATTCACGAAGGCAAGCAGGAATCCTATGCTATCCAAAATCCTCGTGATTTCAAAAAGAGCCCTAAAACAGGAGCTGAACTTGCTAATCACAACCTTTGGAGCGAGGCATGCCGTCGTGCAGCACAAATCCTGCAAGCTGCCCAACCCGACGGACCAACCGAGCAACAACTCTTCGAACGCCGTATTAGTCAAATCCCCGACTACTACACTTTGGAAGAATCCCGCACATTGCTCGAGAATTTCCGCCGTCGCTATGAAGCTCAATTGCCCAACACCCGTGGCAAACACCCAGACGCCCAAGCGCCTATTGATCCTCATACGGGAAAAGGCAAGCAGTATGCCCAATTCCCAGCCTTCATCCGCGCCATGCTCTACCATCAACTACGAACTCAATAACCAGCCACGACCACTTTTCTTTGAAAGTGTTTGTTCATTTTCCCAAATATCATTTGGGTATTTCTTGCATTATCCCGCCACCTGTTTTGCTTTTGCCAGTGGTCTGGCAAATAGCCCCTCCTTTACACTTTACACCTAAAAAATCGCATAGCCCTTGCGCATATGCGATTTTTTTCGTACCTTTGCAACCGCAAACCCAAATAGGGCTTTGCAGACATATTATAAAAAGGCGTTTATTGGCGCTTGTTTTAGTAAACAGAAACCTAGCAAACTTCTAACCCTAAAACGAGAAAGCGGTAAATGCCCCTTGGTATGTTATATCCGTTGTATCCCACAACGATTAGCATATCGGCGTGGGCATTCATTGTTTATTCTTGGTTAAGGGTTTTGCTAGGACCTCTGTTTAGAGAATAAGCAAAGGTAAGGTTCCACGCTTTTTCATACCAATTTTAGTAGGTGTAATGGAGCCGTACACCACTATTTAGTACAATGAAAAAAGTTGTTCTACTTTTTGTGGCACTATTCCCACTATTAGTGTGCGCGCAAGACATTATTATTACAATCAACGAGGAGAAAATCGATGCCAAGGTTGTAACAGTTGCTAAAGATGAGATTCATTACAAAAAGGCAAACTACCTTGATGGTCCAACATTTATTATCTCGAAACAAGAAGTAAATAGTATTATTTTTGGAGATGGCTCTGTGAATATATACAATCATACAAATGTTAATAGCGTTCAATCTGTAAATATGAAATCTGTTGATACTATAATAATAGCCACAGAAGAGGTGTATGATGAAACTGTCTATACCGCGGCTGAATATCGTGGTAACTACTTACCCAAATTTACTTATGAAAAAGTACATGTCCCTGGAAAGAAATATAAAAAATGGCGCTATTGTGGTGGCAATATGGTTTTAACAGAAAGAGAATTTGGCAATTTTCTTCAAATGCATTGCAAAGAGGCTTATGATTATTATCGAAAGGGAGAAATCTGTGCTATTGTTGGCGTCTGTCTTATTCTTGTCGGATTTATCCCAACATTAGTATGTTGTATTGTTAGTATGTGCTATAGTACACAAGTGTTATCAGTATACAATAATTATTGTGCAACACAAAATATGGCATTGGATACAAGCCTAATGCTTGGTGACCATGTCCAGATAGCAAAGATTATACCAATAGAAAATATTGAAGGCTTAGAATAGAACAATACTCCCCTGCAAATCTGACTTGCAGGGGAGTAATTTTTCATAGGTCACCTATAATATCTCCATCAATTCAAAGATAAGGTTAATAATATAAGCTCTCATATAAGTATTCTCCTCTCGCCACCTGTCTAGTGCTCGGCGGTAGTTCGCCGAGCTAAGTTCCCACTCATCAGTTTAGCCTTGCGGTTGCGGGGTCCCCGAAAAATCTTGATTTTTGGGGTGCCTTTCCGCCCGCAAGAAAATCCCTTACTTTTATACCTCCTAAAACTTTTTCTACACAAAATTTGCAAATCCGCAAATTTTGTTGTATCTTTGCACGCATTTTGTACTTTTATATACAATATAATGTAGTACAAAATACAACCTATAAATACGATGTTACCATTAGACTTCATAGAAAATCTTCACGAACAGATGACTCCCGAGGAGGTGCAAGCACTATGCCAAGCACTTGAATCAGAACAAGTTATATCTATTCGTCTGAACGACAAACTGGATTGTCTCACCTTCGATTGCGACACCGAAGAGGTGCCTTGGCACGAAGATGGATACTATCTTAGCCGTCGTCCACAATTCACTCTTGACCCGCTCTTCCATGCGGGTTGCTACTATGTGCAAGAAGCCAGCAGTATGTTTGTTGGCGAAGTGCTTAATCAGTACCTCAAGCCCGATAGCATCGTGCTCGATCTTTGTGCTGCACCTGGTGGTAAGTCCACGCTTATCAGCCAGTTTCTTGGCAACGAGGGCCTACTCGTCAGCAACGAGGTAGTACGCCAACGCGTCTTTGTTCTCTCAGAGAATATCCAGAAATGGGGAAACGGCAATACCGTAGTTACCCACAATCCTGCGGCTGATTTTGGCAATAAACTGCCCGAACTCTTCGATTGTATCCTCGTAGATGCTCCATGCTCAGGCGAAGGTATGTTCCGTAAAGACGAAGGCGCAATTGCCGAGTGGAGCATGAAGAATGTGCAGGAATGTGCTGAGCGTCAGTGCGATATATTGGATGATGTGTGGGATGCGCTCAAACCTGGAGGTATATTGATCTATTCTACTTGTACCTTCAACCGCGAAGAGAATGAGAAAAACGCACAGTGGATTGCTGAAGAACTAGGTGCAGAAATATTGCCTATTGCACATGATCCTCAGTGGGGCATTACCGAAGGTAAGCCAGGTTACCATTTCTATCCACACAAGACCAAAGGTGAGGGATTTTACCTTTGCGCTTTCCGCAAATCAGGAGTAGCAAAAGGTGCTTTCCGTATTCCAAAGCAAAAGAACCCAGTATCTGAAACCGTTGAGTTTAAGGATATTATGCAGAGTTGGCTTCTACATCCAGACCAATGGACTATCCGTCAACAGGACCGCTTTGTGGTAGCATACCCTGCTAAATACAAACAACTCATCGAGTTCCTCAATTCACAATTTATCTGCATTAGCACGGGCTTCGGCATCGGCGAACTGCGCGGCAAGACTGTCGTACCTCAACATGCAATGGCAATGCTTAAGGACTTGAATACCAAAGCTTTTAATAAGGTAGAACTCACCCTTGACCAAGCCCTCAGTTACCTCCGTTGTGAAGCACTCTCGTTGCCTAATGCGGCTGCGGGTGTGCTGTTGCTCACCTATGAGAATGTACCTCTCGGATTCGTGAAGAATGTGGGTAACCATTGCAACAACCTCTACCCAAAAGAGTGGCGTATACGCAAACTATAAAATACATTTGAGCCATGAATATCCGTCTTTGCTCTTTGCTCTTGGTTCTTTGCTCTCTATATGTAAACGCTCAACAGCAGTGGTATTTCTCTGTGGATGAGCGTTATCCTGCCGAGCGTCAGCAGTTACAAGGCAAGCAGCGTATATTGGTGGTCAACAACGCTTTAACCCAACCACAAGACTTCGGACACTCGACCATACTTGATGGAGAAAACAAGGGAAATGTAGAAATCGATCTCTCTCGCAGCGTACTCTATTGCCTTTTTGCTACGACCCAAAGCATGGAATCTACAGGCGAGTTTGATGCCGTCGAACTGATGGATATATCACAAAACCACTCCACCAACTACTACACCCGCACCCCGCTCACTTTCTCACAAGCAGAGCGCTTGTGTACGGATTATCAAGCAGATGCGCTCTTGACGCTCAACCAATTGGTATTATACGATATAGTAGAGAGTTTCCCTACCGATGAGAGTGCTTACTATGCCTACTTGCAGGCGTATGCCCAATCCCATTGGACGATTCACTATGCAGGTCAAACACGCGAAGCTACTTTCACACAAGCAGATACACTCCTCTGGGAAAGTCAACTTCACTACAACCGCACACAAAGTCTCAGTGACTTACCTTCTCGCCAAGAAGCATTGCTCTATCTCGCACGCGAATTGGGCAACCGCATTGGCAGTAGTTTCGCCCCCTCTTGGCAAACTACCCGCCGTTATATCTACGAATTGCCCGACCTACAAGCGGGCTTAGATGCCTTTCGCTTACAACGATGGAATAGTGCTATCAATCAGTGGCTTACTATTGTAGATAGCAAGGACAAAAAAGCCGCAGCGTGTGCTGCGGCCAATATCGCTATTGCTTATGAGATGCTTGGCGATTATGCTTCGGCTTGCGATTACGCCCAGCGTGCCAGCCGCCTTTTCGGCGCTTGGAAGACGGCTTACGGTCGTCAGCAGCAAGTGAACATACGCTACTATCTGGCGCAGCTCCAAGCTCGGCAGGCAAGGGAACGCGATCTATAACCTTCTGCAAGAATCGCTCAATCTTATTAAAGAATCGTTTATCTTCAGGACTCACCAACGTGATAGCCTCGCCTTTGTTTTCCGCACGTGCTGTGCGACCAATGCGGTGTACATAGTCCTCTGCATCGCGTGGCACATCGTAGTTGATCACCAATGGCACATCGTCCACATCAATACCACGTGACACGATATCTGTAGCCACCAGCACATCTACCTTGCCGTTGCGGAAGTCCAACATCACTTCGTCCCGCTCTTTCTGTTCCAGATCAGAATGCATTGCGCGCGCATCTATATGCATTGATCGCAACGCACGCGCGAGTTCCTTCACACGTTGTTTCTTACCAACAAACACGATGACTTTCTTAAGATTACAATTTTTGAGCAGCAACTTAAGGAATTCATCTTTTTGAGGTTCATAAATATCAATTGCTTGCTGGCGAATCGTTTCTGGCGGACGTGATATAGCTATCTGTACCTCTACAGGATTGTGCATAATAGCCTTCGCCATTTTGCGGATATTCGCTGGCATAGTCGCCGAAAACATAATCGTTTGGCGCTCTTTAGGCAACTTATTAACGATCGTCATAATATCGTCATAGAAGCCCATGTCCAACATGCGGTCTGCCTCGTCAAGAATAAAATACTTCACGCCCGAGAAGTCAATATCATAGATATTCATTTGGCTGAGCAGTCGCCCTGGCGTAGCGATGACGATATCTGCACCCTTCTGCAAACCAGTCACTTGCGTGCCCCACGCCCCACTATCATTGCCTCCATAGATAGCCACAGAGGAGAAGGGTACATAGAATCCAAAACCCTCCATCTGCTGGTCAATCTGCTGTGCCAATTCGCGCGTAGGCGCCATAATGATGGCGTTCAGTTTGTTCGGATCATGGTTGTCGTACTCCAAGTTAGTGAGCAAGGGCAGGATATATGCAGCAGTCTTACCTGTGCCCGTCTGTGCACAGGAAATCACATCATGTCCATCCAATATCACAGGTATAGTCTGCTCTTGCACAGGTGTGCAAGTATCAAAATGCATATCCCACAATGCATCCAACACCTGATCTGATAATGCTAATTCGTCAAAGTACATATTATATTCGAGTGAGTTTGGCGTAAGTAAGGAGCAAGGTCTTCTTGCCTACAGCATCAAACTGAATATAAATCTTGTCGTTATCGTTCTCACGGTATACATCCAGTACCAATCCATCGCCAAAGACCTTGTGGTTTACTCGGTCGTTCTTCTTCCATTCAGAGCGTACCTCTTTGCGTGTTTTAGTGGTAGAAGTGCCCGCCTTGCGCGAGATACTCACCAGTTTAGAGTTGCCTTCTGTAACAGAAGAAGATGGTGTGCTTGACTTCGTAGTAGGTTTGACAAATGACCTATCTGCATGCAGTGGCGCTTGCATGGATTGCATTTGCTGGATATAGCATGTGTCAATATCTTTAATAAAACGCGAAGGCGAAGAAAATTGGGTTTGTCCGTTGCGGAAACGCTGACGAGCATTGGTTAGGTAGCAACGCTCCATTGAGCGAGTGATAGCCACATACAGCAATCGACGTTCTTCCTCAATATCTTTGGGTGATTGGCAGAATTGTGAAGGGAAAAGGTTTTCCTCTAAGCCCACGATAAACGTAGTTTTGAATTCCAATCCCTTGGCTGAGTGTACAGTAAGCAGAGTTACACGCGATTGCGTATCCTCTTGATTCTCATCTTGATCCGTTAGCAGGCTAACCTCCGACAAGAAATCTGTCATAGGCGTAAAGGCGATATCCTCGCGCATACGTTGCTCCACAAACTCATGGATACCCGACAGCATCTCTTGCAAGTTCTCCAAACGAGCAACACCCTCTTGTGATGTATCTGCTTTAGCATCGCGCATCACACCCGATTCGCGCAATACTCGGTCTGCAAATTCATAAGCATCCAAGTTGTCTGCCACCGCAGCAAAACCAGCAATCATCTCTGCAAAGGTGGTCAATTTCTTTTGTGTAGCAGCAGATACGTCCAACTTTGTAGCCACAGGATCGTTTACCACCTCCATCATCGAACATGCCGCATGGCGAGATGCCTCACGAATCTTCATTACGGTGGTCTCACCTATACCGCGCAAAGGATAATTAATCACACGCGCAAAAGCTTCGTTATCATGTGGGTTAATTGCCAAACGGAAATAAGCAATAGCATCCTTGATTTCTTTGCGTTGGTAGAAACTCATGCCACCATATATGCGATAAGGAATGCTCAAGCGGCGCAATTCGTCTTCTATCACACGCGATTGCGCATTCGTGCGATATAGCACTGCAATGTCGTTGTAATCCGTTCCCTGACGAGCAATCAGTTTGATTTGTCCGGCTACCGCAGTTGCTTCGTCACGATCCGACATATAGGTACTCAAAACCAGTTTGTCGCCCAAAGCTAATTCTGAATACACCGACTTAGGTATTTGTCCGCGATTATGACGAATGAGTGAGTTGGCAGCATTTACGATTGTTTGAGTAGAGCGATAGTTGCGCTCTAATTTAAACAACTGTGCATCAGCATATCCCTTTTGGAAAGTGAGGATATTCTCGATATTGGCTCCACGGAAGGAATAGATGGATTGCGCATCATCTCCTACCACACAAATTCGATTGTGTGGCTCAGCCAAGCGCTTAACAATCAAGTACTGCGAATAGTTGGTGTCTTGATACTCATCTACCAAAAGGTATTGGAAAATATCTTGATACTTGCGTAAGATCGCTTCGTTTTTCTTGAATAGCGTGTTCGTATGGAACAACAAATCGTCAAAGTCCATCGCATTGCATGCTTTCAAGCGGCGGTTGTATTCCATATAAATACGTGACACCTCAGGGATACGCTCAAAGCGATCTTGCATGGTAAACTCACGATTGGAGCTATATGCTGTAGGACTTTGCAAGCGGTTTTTAGCCAATGAGATACGTGATAATACCACATTGGGCTTGTATTGCTTCTCATCCAACTGCATATCCTTAACGATATGCTTGATGACAGACTTGGAGTCTGTAGTGTCATAAATAGTAAAGTCCTTGGTATAACCTATTGCTTCGGCTTCTTGGCGAAGAATCTTTGAACAAATACTATGGAAGGTACCCATCCATAAATAGCGCGCCACACTTTCTCCTACCAAGTTAGCAATACGCGATTTCATTTCACGAGCAGCTTTGTTGGTAAAGGTGAGTGCTAAGATATTGCCCGCATTTACACCATGTTCCAGCAGATAAGCGATCTTGTAGGTCAATACACGTGTTTTTCCTGATCCTGCACCAGCAATGACTAGTTGAGGACCATCATTGTATTCCACAGCAGCACGCTGCGAAGGGTTAAGTTCGTTAAGGTAATTCATTGGTTATATATGTTATTTATTAATAATCTTCTCTGCTATTTGTACGGCATTGAGGGCAGCACCTTTACGGATTTGGTCGCCTACACACCAGAATGTGATACCATTCTCATTTGCCAAGTCGCGGCGAATGCGGCCTACATAGACATCATCCGTGCCGCTGAGGTATAGCGGCATGGGATAAGGGAAGGTGCCATTGGATTTCGTAGGATCATCCATCACTTGTACACCTTCGGCGTGAGAGAGGGCTTCGCGTACTTGTGTAGGAGTAAGTGGCTCGGCTGTCTCCACCCAAATAGCCTCTGAGTGTGCACGTAACGAAGGTACGCGGACACAGGTAGCCGATACTGCGATATCGGAATGCATAATCTTGCGGGTCTCGTGGTACATTTTGAGCTCTTCTTTGGTGTAGTCATCATCACCAAAGACGTCAATCTGAGGAATGAGGTTGTATGCGAGTTGGTAAGCAAACTTTTGGTGCTTTACCTCCTCTCCATTGAGGGCTTGGCGGTATTGCTCTTCGAGCTCTGCCATGGCACTAGCACCTGCGCCCGAAGCCGATTGGTAAGAAGATACATGTACGCGGCGGATATGGGATAGTTCCTCAATTGCCTTCAAGCATACTGCCATGATGATAGTGGTACAGTTTGGATTAGCGATGATACGTTTGCCACCCTCTTGAAGTGCTTGCTTGATATCGCCAGCATTGAGTTCAGGTACAACCAAAGGCACGTTCTCATCCATGCGGAAAGCAGACGAGTTATCAATCATGATTGCTCCGTGGCGGGTGATATCCTCTGCATATTCCTTGGATACAGAGCCGCCTGCAGAAACGAAAGCAATATCAATACCCTTGAATAGGTCGCCATGTTGGAGTAGTTCTACGGTGTATTCCTTACCGCAGAAAGTATATGTTGTGCCCGCAGAACGTGCGGAGCCGAAAAGTCGAAGGGAAGTGATAGGGAATTGGCGTTCAGCCAAAATGCGGAGTAGTTCTTGTCCTACGGCGCCTGATGCGCCCACGATAGCTATATTCATAGTAGTCGAATTGTGTGGTTATTGTGCGTTTATTGTCCGTCTATTGTGCGTGAATAGTGCGTAATTGACAGGTAAAATAAGGCTGTCTGCCCGAAGTCAAACAGCCTTATCGTAGTAAAATTAAAGGAGAGTAATTGTCAATTCCTCTGCCTCCTCGAAAGCAACTTTACCTTCGCGAGCTAACCAGCCCAAAGCGAGGTTCAAGTCGTCGTTTTTCAATTTTGTAGCTTTCTTCAAAGCTTTGAGTGTGAGAGCACCACCTTGTAATGCATTCCAGATCAAACCTGCGTTCTCACCAATCTTAGTTGTAATCATAATACCTTAAAAAATAAAACAGTAAATATATAGGCGGCAAAGCCGCGTTTAATATGTTCAATATTGTTCAGTGTTGTTTAAATTCGTTTGAAGAGCAAGCATGCGTTGTGTCCGCCGAAGCCGAAATTATTGCTCATGGCATAGTGGATATCTCGCTGCTGCGCCTGGTTGAATGTGAAATTGAGTTTGTAATCAATATTTGGATCTTCATCCCCTTCCTCATGGTTGATGGTTGGAGTTACTACTCCGTGTTGCATAGAGAGAATCGATATGATTGCCTCTACTGCACCTGTACCACCAAGGATATGTCCCGTCATGGATTTGGAAGATGTGAGGCTGATATGATAAGCATGTTCGCCAAACACATCTTGGATGGCTTTCACTTCTGCCACATCACCAATTGGCGTGGATGTGCCGTGGGTATTGATATAATCCACTTGTTCGAGCGCTATACCAGCTTCGTTGATAGCCAACTGCATGGCATTTTTTGCTCCTGTACCTTCTGGGTCTGAAGCCGTAAGATGGTATGCATCGGCTGTGAGTCCAATACCAACCAGCTCGGCATAGATATGTGCCCCGCGTGCTTTGGCATGTTCGTATTCCTCCAGAATCAAAGCACCTGCTCCCTCTCCCAACACGAATCCATCGCGCGAAGCGGAGAAAGGACGGCAAGCCGTTTGAGGTGAATCATTGCGAGTAGAGAGAGCGTGCAAGGCATTGAAGCCACCAACACCAGAACACTCAACCGCAGCTTCGCTGCCTCCAGTTAGGATAATATCTGCTAAGCCCATACGAATTTGGTAACAAGCACTAGCAATGGCATGAGAAGAAGAAGCGCAGGCAGAAGTGGTAGAAAAATTCACACCTTTGAAACCATGGCGGATAGCCAACATACCAGCAGCCATATTGGTGATAGTCATTGGAATATAAAAAGGACTATATCGAGGTGTGCCATCACCAGCGCCAAAGCCACCAGCATTACAATCAAGGGTATAAATACCTCCCATACCACTACCGAAAATCACACCACAACGTAGCGCATCTTCTTGTTCGATGCTGACTTTAGCATCAAGCAAGGCTTCTTCTGCCGACTTGAGTGCATAATGAATATAGCGATCATAACGTCGCAACTCTTTGGCATCAAGAAGTGAGGACATGTCTAATCCTTTGACTTCGCATGCAAATTGCGTCTTAAACTTTGACGCATCAAAATGAGTTATATTATCTGCCCCACTCTTTCCTTGGATGAGGTTTTGCCAAGTGCTTGCCACATCATTTCCCAATGGTGTGACCAATCCTAATCCTGTGATTACTACTCGCTTTTGCTGCATATCCTTATATACATCCAACGAGTTTGCGGATTATTCCACAAACTCGTCCATGGTAAAAGTCAAAATACTTGAGAACTTACGCTTGAAGTTTCTCAATATATTCAATAACGTCGTTAACAGTGTTGATGTTTTGAGTATCCTCGTCTGGAATAGAAATACCAAACTCTTTCTCAAACTCCATGATCAACTCTACAGTGTCAAGAGAATCTGCGTTGAGATCTGCTGTGAAGCTTGCATCTGGAGTAACTTGTGACTCTTCTACACCCAATTTATCAACGATAATTGCTTTTACTTTTGATTCAATTGCTGACATAATTACAATTTTTTTAGTTGTTAATTATATTAATTTTTATTATTTTCTTATTTATTCTTGCGAAATCGAGTGCAAAGTAACTACTTTTTTTTGGAATATGCAAATTTTTCGAAAGAAATGTGCATTTATTCTAATATTTCGACCTGAATTTTACCAATTCTTGCACCAGATTTGCCCATTTGTGCCAAAAATACGCTATCCCCATCTAAGTTAGGAATATAGACATTTGTGAGTGTTTTGTGCGTATGTGCGCCAATGATAATATCTATATTTCGAGTTGCTTGTGCCAATTCCACATCCGATAGTTTGCCTTCGGTACTTGGGTGTGTTCCCTGATGACTTAAACACACTATTACATCGCATTTCTCCTTATTTTTTAAGGTATTTGCTACATCTTGAGCTGTAGCAATAGGATCTAAGTACTGCAATGGTGCGAAATTGCGTTCTGCTATCAAACCAGCGGGATCAATACCAATACCAAACACACCGATTCGCACGTTTTGACGACGAATAACCGTGTATGGCAATACTAATCCCTCCAATACAGAGCCTATGACATCGTAGTTGGCACATACCACAGGAAATTGTGCTCCTTGCAAAATTGCTGCCAAAGTATCAACGCCGTTATCAAATTCATGATTACCTAACATCACGGCATCATACCCCATTCTATTCATTGCGTCGATTTCTATACGACCATGATAGAAGTTGAAATAAGGTGTGCCCTGGCAAAAATCACCTGCATCAAACACCAATAGATTAGGATCTGCTTTGCGTTCTTGTGCAATCAACCCCATACGGCGAGTATAGCCGCCGCAGAACTCATCACGTTTGCCTTCTTCCAACGCTTCCACCTGAGAGTGTGTATCATTGGTGTGTAAGATGGTCAAAGTATGCAACTTGGGCTGTGTGCATGCTGCACAACAGCAAGTTAGTAATACTACAATAAATTTAGAAACGCTTTTGTATATCTTCATGGGTTAATACGATGCTAATAGTTTGACCATTAGGAAGATGGCGTACGGAAGACGACTGCTGAAGTCGATCAACCAAGTCGCGCATCTCCAATTCTGTTAACGATTTTCCCTGTGGAATAGCCATCTGTTCTGCTAATCCAAGTGCAATCATCTCTTGCCATTGTTGTGTAACTGAAGCTTCGGTGTCTTGCACGCTATGAATCACTTGCAAGATTGCATCTGAAGCATTCTTTTGCCCTAGTAGCGCAGGCACAGCATTGATAGCATATGCCATAGGAGAAAATTGTTCTAACTCAAATCCAACACTTTGTAACTCAGGTAAGAGTTGCTCTAAGGTGCTCAAATCATCTGCGGAAAGCTCTAACACTTCAGGGAAGAGAAGTGGTTGAGTAGCAGCCTGCTTATTTTTAAGTTGCTCAAGCAATACCTTATACAACACGCACGTGTGTGCGCGATGTTGGTGTATCAGAAGCAATCCAGCAGCAGTCGTCGCCAAGATATAGCGGTTGTCCCATTGGATCAATGGCGTATTGTCTATAACAAGAGAAGGCTCGAATAATGGTTCTGTAACAGCAGTTTCTATATTCTTAGGACGCTCATAGAGTTGGTCCCAGCCTGTAGGTGCTGTACGTGTATTTTGTGCCTTGAACGGGTTGTAATGCGGATCTAATTGCATGCGCGGAGCTGCCACTGGGGTATCCAAAGTACGCTGCGGTATATCTAAATGCGATTCTGTAGTGAAGTCAAGTGAAGGAGCTACATTGAATTTGCCCAATGCCTCTTTAGCAGCTGCCAATAGAATTTGGAATATCGCCTGCTCATCAGCAAACTTAATCTCTGTTTTGGTAGGGTGGATATTCACATCTATTGCATCTGGATGAATATCAAAATACAAGAAATATGAAGGCGAATGGTCGGGCAATAACATTCCAGAATAAGCGGTCATCAATGCTTTGTGGAAATATGGATGACGCATATAGCGACCATTCACAAACATGTACTGCTGGCTATTTTTGCCTGCTGTTTCGGGCTTACCAATAAAACCTGAGATATGTACCAATTCGGTTTCGGTAGCAATATCTACCAGTTGCCCTGTATAAGGTTTAGAGGAATGTCCAAAAACCGCTTCAATGCGTTGTTTTTGAGTGCAAGGAGACAGTTCGGAGATAATCTCATCATTGCTTACAAAGGTAAACTGTACGTGCGGATTGACCAATACAATACGCTGGTACTCAGTGATAAGATTGCGCAATTCTGTTTGGTCTGTTTTGAGGAACTTGCGTCGCGCAGGCACATTGTAGAATAAGTTTTTCACGCGCATATTCGTGCCCACAGGACATTGCACCATCTCCTGAGAAATCACCTCGGAGCCTGCAATCTCAATGCGCGTACCGACTTCATCTTCCGTGCGACGTGTTTGTACCTCTACATGTGCTACTGCACAGATACTTGCCAGCGCTTCACCACGAAAACCCATTGTGCGCAATTGGAACAGGTCGCTGGCTTGGCTTATCTTTGAGGTAGCATGACGCTCAAATGCCATGCGTGCATCGGTAGGGCTCATGCCCTTGCCATCATCCACCACCTGCAACAGCGTGCGTCCTGCATCGCGGACAATCACGCGAATATGCCGAGCACCAGCATCCAATGAATTCTCCACCAGCTCTTTTAGACAAGAGGCGGGACGCTGAATCACTTCGCCAGCCGCAATCTGGTTGGCAACGCTATCGGGTAGAAGATGAATGATATCACTCATAGCAAATAGTAAAACGCAAACAACAACAATCCAAGCAACGCTATCCACAACAATAATTTGGATGCGCGTTTGGTATGGTCTTTGCGATTATAGGTATTCGTCTCGTGAGCTTCACGGAACGAACCACGATGAAGACGCGCAAGTTTATCCTTGCGCGCCTCCTTTTCTTTATCATAGTAAATGGGGCGATAATCCCACTTACGTGGTTTGGGTACTTTTGGGAATAATACCGACATTATTTAACGATTGCTTGGAACTTCTCGTCTGCTGTGTATTTTGCAAACTCGATATCTTGAGCAGCTTTAGCCTTGAGGTTAGCATCACGCTCAACAGCCACAGCCAAGTTTGCATATACAGCTTCGCGATCGTTGGTGCGAGCACCTACTACAGCAGCCAAGTAAGCGGTTGTAGCGTTAGGTTTCTCTACCTTAGCCAATGTTTGGCGAGCAGCAGCATAATCCTCGTTCAAGATTTGTTGAACAGCAGCGTTGTTGCTTGCAGAGTTGCCATAAGCATTCTTAGCAGCAGCATAGTCACCCTTCATGGTGTAGAGTGTACCCATAGCAGCTTTCAAGTCACCTTGTGTGCCAGCAGCCTTACCAAGATGCTCCTCAGCTTTAGCCAAGTCGTTCTCAGCCATAGCAGCCAAACCAGCGTTGTAGTTTACATCAGCGTTGTTAGGAGCAATTTGCAAAGCTTTAGCGTAGCAACGGCGTGCCTCAGCTACATTGCCTTGAGCAAAGTAAACCATACCAAGGTTGTTGTGTGAACGATAGTCATTACCAAATTGAGCAACTGCTTTCTTGTAGATAGCAGCTTTCTCATCCAAGTTGCAAGTCAAAGTAGCCGCATAAAGCAACTCCTCAACGTTCAATGCAGCAGCATCATTCTTAGCCAAAGCAGCGATTTCATCATCAGACTTGCCAATCAAGTCGGTAGTCAAGATGAGGCGGCTACGACGCAATGCAGGAAGAACTTCCTCTGCGATAGTCTTGAACACTGCGCTCAAGTTCTTGATTTGTGCCTCGCGCTCCTCTGGGTCAGAGTACATGCTCAACACGCGCAATACCAACTCCTTATCTTGGATATTGCTAGCTTCCATTGCAGCTTGGAAACCAGCCCAGTCCTCTGCTGTGATGTTTGACTCGATAGTCGCATTCACTTTCGCTTTCTTCAATTGCTTTTGCAAGTGCTTTTGTGATTTAGCTTGACGAGCGTCTGCCAACTTAGCATTCAAGCCTTCCTCACCATCTGGAGAAGCATAACCAGCAACTTCCAATTTGTTGATAGCCTTGTTTGCTGTTGTATCTGCAGATTTGATAGCTGCATAGAGATCCTTCAACTCTTGAGATTTCAACTCAGAGTTGCGCAAAGTAGATTGTTGGATCAAGAATTTGATGTCAGCCTCTTGAACCTCTTGGATGATACGTTGGAACTTGTCAGCAGTTACTTGTGGCTTCACGTCTTGTGCTTGCACTAACTTAGCGGTAGAAACTACACCGTCTGCCAATTTCATTTCAGGAATCTCAACTACCTTGTTGCCATTCTTAGCAGTAAAGCGGAAATACAACTCAGATTTTGCCATTGCAGGAACATACTCAAATGAAGCCTTCATTGCAAAGCGACCACCTGCCTTATAAGGGATAGTTGTACCGTTCTCTTTAGCTTTCTCACCTACAAAGGTCACAGGCTCGCCTACAACTTCACCACCCTCATATTTCAATACAGGAGTGATAGTCAATACAGCTTTAGCACCAAATTTCTTTACAGGGAAAGTACCTGTAATGTCAGCCTCAACCAAGTTGCCAACTACAGTTAATGGACTTGGGTTTACGGTAACTTGCTCTGGTTGAATAGCAGTTCCGCAAGATGTCAGAATAGCAAACACCATTACTGACGCAAAAACTTTCAAAGATTTTTTCATACTTGTTTATTTTTATTTGTTTTAATTAGTTTCTTGGGTGTGATTTAGTTGTTTCTGTCATTTATCCTACAAAAACTGTGCAATAAGCACACTATATCGGCTGCAAAGGTACAAAAATATTTACAAACACACAAGTATTTTCTAAAAAAGTTTGTTTTTTATGCATTTTTTATCGTACATACTTGGTATAGCCCTCACTTTTATTGACCAATATGCCATCCAGGTAGTCTTCTGAATGATAGGTGTTGTTCAGTGCATCTTGCCATGTATATTCTATAGTATAACTACGATTAGTTACCACTTCACCTTTTGTATTTAGGTATATAACTGTGCCGTCCTTCTTCGAAAGTCCCTCTGCTACATATTCATTTTTTTCGGAAGTGAAATAATAGGTGTACGTGTCATCAAAATAGTTAATCTGTTTCGATTTCCATGATAGTGGTTGAGAGAATGAATTATCAACGAACACGGTAGTATCATATTGAACACTCATTAATTCATCGTTGTGTTGCGCATAGTTTTTGTATTCTCCATATCGTGTAAGGTGGGAATATGTATAGGTGTATTCGTGTGTTAATTTTCCCCACCAATAAATCTTAGATGAAATTTCT